>JAUVBS010000210.1 GCA_030591105.1 bacterium
ACGCCGGCAACGCAAGACGAGCCGGATTTCAGCGGCGTATGGCTGCTCGACGAAAGCGCGAGTGACGACATCGAGGCCGAGTTGCAGAAACTCATGGCTGAAGGACGATCTGGTCGCGGCACCGGTGAACACGGCGGTGGAGGTGGTGGTCGCGGCGGCGGTAGAGGCGGTGGTCGATCCGGCATGGGTGGTATGCAGGGCGGTGGCGAGCACGGCGGTAACGGGGGATCGTCGGGTGCATCCGGTGGCGATCCGGCTACCCAACGCCGTTTGGGTGAGGGATTCTCGATGCTGCTGATCACGCATCAGGACGATCTATTCGAGGTCGTCGATGCTACGGATCGAGCCTGGACCACATTGATCGATGGTAAACCAACCGTCCAGCACCACGAGTACGGCACCGCGACCGGCGTCGTCAGCTGGGACGACCGCGCACTGGTCGAAAGTTGGGATATAGATGAGCGCCTCTATCTGACGCGACGTTACACCCTTGCTCCTGAAGGTAATTGCCTCGTCGTGGAGATCACGATCGAGTCGAGCCGCGTCGAACAAAGCGCCACGGCACGGCTGGTCTACAAACAGCCCTGACGAGCGGCCTGCCCGGCGGCAATCATACTCGGGGGCCAGCCCGTGGGGGCTGGTCTATCCACAGTCTTGCCACCAGCTGCCGCCGGGACGTCGGTGAGTTATGTGAGGGTATCTGCGCCAACGAACTATTTCGTAGGCGCCGGTGGCGCAAATCACTTTAGTGTACTATCCTTTGGCCTCCTCGATCGGGAGCCATCCCGACAGCGGTGAACAACAGGACCTCCCCGATTTATCCCAGGTCACGCCGCATTCAACCCCTCTTGCCCTTCACTGTTGTATGGGTCAGAAAGTACGGCCGTACCGTACAGGTTAAACCTGCACGCTTACGGCGGAGTAAAGTATTCATATGTCTGATTTGCAAACCAAAGCACCGACCGGATTCGACCGTTTCGGGCTCCACAAAACTCTCGTGCGCGGTATCCGCGCCGCCGGTTTCACGACTCCTCGACCGATCCAGATCGAGACCATCCCTGCCGGCCTTGCCGGCCGCGACGTGTTAGGCCTAGCCCAGACCGGCACCGGTAAGACGGCGGCATTCGCGCTACCGTTGCTGGCCAGGCTCCTCGAGGATCGCCGCCGAGGTCCGCGCGCACTGATCCTCGCGCCAACCCGGGAACTCGCTGCCCAGATCACGGCCGAGATCCGCACGCTGGCCAAATTCACCCGTCTGAAGACGGTGACCATCTACGGCGGCGTCTCAGCCTACAATCAGGTGCGCGCGCTGAGGCAGCACCCGGAAATCGTTATCGGCTGTCCGGGCCGGGTGCTCGACTTGCTCCAGCAGAAGCTTCTCCGACTCGACCAGATCGAAACCCTGGTGCTCGACGAGGCCGACCACATGTTCGACATGGGTTTTCTGCCGGACATCCGCGCGATCATAGCTCCCTTGCCGGCGGACAGGCAGAACCTGCTGTTTTCGGCCACCATGCCGCGGGAAGTCCGGCGGTTGGCCGACCAGCTGCTGAAGACTCCGCACGTCGTCGAACTGGCTAACGCCGCGCCGGTCGCCACCGTTGATCACGGATTGATCCTGGTCGCGGAGCAACGCAAGCGCGCCCTGCTCGAGCATGTGCTCACCGGGGACGATTGCGACTCGGCCATCGTTTTTACCCGCACGAAACACCGCGCCCGGCGTCTGGCCGAGCAGCTCTGCAAGGCGGGACACCGGGCCGTTGGTCTCCAGGGTAACCTGTCTCAGGCCAAGCGCGACCGGGCCATGAACGGCTTCCGCTCACGCCGCTACGACATCCTGGTGGCGACGGATATCGCCGCGCGCGGCATCGACGTGAGTGGCGTTTCCCACGTCATCAACTTCGATGTACCCAACACACCTGAGGCCTACACTCACCGCATCGGGCGCACCGGCCGCGCCGAGCATGAGGGCGTTGCCTTCACCTTTGTTACCGGCGGTGACCACAGTTGGCTGCGAGCCACCGAAAGGATGATCGGGGCGCCGATCCAGCGCCGGCTGGTTGCGGGCTTCGAGCCCGACACCGATCTGCGGCCCCAGCAGCACCGCGGATCGCCGCGGGGCAAGGCGACTGGCGGCCAATCCGGGGGACCGCCGCCGAGGGGCGGCAACCACACGACTGGCCACAGGCGCAGACGGTGGCGCGCCAGCTAAGATGAAGCGAGGAAGGTGACGTTACTGCGGCGATATACCCAATGATCCAGTTGCAACGCCCGGCTTCACAGGAGGCCGGGCGTTTCCTCTTCAAATACCGCCCAACGATTGCCCGGCCAATTTGACGGTGCCGCCTCATTTGTGAGATAATTCGCATTGAAATACATCTGCCAAGGCGTTGTGACTTACGCTCGGATTGTCTGACCGGAAACAGAAATGGGGGATGCAAGCCATGAAGAATACGAAACACACGGTAGTCCTGGCCGCGCTGGTCATGCTCGCCTTACCGCTTTCGCATTATAGCTATGCTGCGGTACCGCCGCCGGGCGAGGATTTATTCGGCATGTACGCCGACGACAACTTCAACGGCGACCCAAGCGACGAAAACCCGACCTTCGTGCTCGTCGATGTAGCAATGGTCCAGGTCTACATCTACCTGACCGATGTCAGTGCCTCGTCCATCGGCGCCTTCGAATTTACGCTCGTCTATACTGGTCCAGGCGAACCACCTTACATGACCGATCTGGGGCTACCTCCTCAAGGTATCAATGTTGGCACCGACCCCGACATCATCGTGGGTGTCGGTACGCCGTTGTTACCTAACGAGCACGGCCATGCGATCTTGCTGTCACCGACGTACTTTGTTTACGACAGCGATCCGGTCTACGTCGTGGTAACACCGACATCGATCCCCGCAGTTCCCGGGCAGATCAGTTACGTGGGCTACGACGACCCGGAAATCATCCGCGCCATGAATCCGGCATCAGGCAATTTCATCGACCCGATATTCGCGTTCAATACCGGACTCGTCGCGACAGAGAGCACTACCTGGAGCAGCGTGAAGGCGTTGTATCGGTAGGTCTTCCTCCCAGTCTCGAAAGGTGCCGTCGCTGAGATAAGCGCCATCACAATAACCCACTTGGAACGCCCGGCTTCGCAGGAGGCTGGGCGTTTCCACGGTGTCTTCCTCGCAGACGATTCGCTGGTCGACTTGACAACGCCCTTCCATTTGTGCAACACTCCGCGTGGGGATACATCCGCACCAGCACTGTGACCGACATCTTGGCTCCACAGCCAACCGAACCAATAAGCAGCTTGGATAGACAGGTCTGAGGAAGTAGGAACCGCGCGAAGCGAGGGTCCGTACGCCTTTGCGTGGCGTATCGCGCAGGCAGCCGCCGTTACGTTTGCCAGCGCAGTCTACGGCCTGACAGACGTCTAAGTGGCTGTGTGTCGGAGTGTGTTCGTAACGGCGATAGAGTTTACTCTAGGGGGGACCAAGTTATGATTCGCTTACTCTTTCTCATCATCTTGACGGTAACGGGTGTGTTCGCAGTGATCGGTGCAACGTCTGGCGCCGGCGAACAGCAAAGCAATGATCGGATCATCGAATCTCGGGATTGGCTTGACCTGGGTGAACCGGCTGCACGAGACCCGGAGCTAGACGCGCAGATTATGACTATCCTGGAGGATTACCACATCGTCGGTACAGCAGTGACCGTCTTCTGCACCGACCACGTCTACCACCAGGGATACTACGGCTACGCCCAGCTTGAGGACAGCATCCCGGTCACCGAGCTCACCACGTTTAACGTTGCCTCGGTTTCCAAGGTCGTAACGGCCACGGCTGGACTACAGGTCTGGGAGGATGTCGGCGTCAGCCTTGATGCCGATGTTGCAGACTTCTTCGATTTTGAGATTGTACATCCAACCTGTCCCGACACAGTCATGACGTTCCGCCACGTGTATACCCATACGGCGGGTCTTCCCGGTGCTCCTGGTTATCCACAGGGTCAAACTCTTTGCGAGGATATGGCGGATCTCCTTGATCCAGACGGTGAGTACTATGCGCCGAACGGCTGGTATCCCTACTGCCCCGGCGACGGTTTCCACTATAGTAACGTTGGTCCCAATCTCATGGCCTGTTTCGCAGCTGAGCACGGTGGACCGACGTTTCCCGACTATTGCCAGACGAATATCTTTGACCCCCTCGGCATGGATCACACGCACTGGTTCGGCGACGAGTGTGACCCGGAGCATGTTGCGTACGGTTATGGTTATAACGAGGACGAAGACAGATTCTGGGTACAAAGTTATGGCGGTGTCGACTGGTCCGACTATCCAGCGAACGGTTTACGGACGACAGCTCTCGATCTAACCCGACACACGATGGCTATCATGCAGGGTGGCCGGTTGGGAGATACCCGGATTCTCGAGCAATCTACTGTCGACGAGATGCTCACTGTTCAGTTTCCCGAGGTCGACTCCGAACAGGGGCTCATGTGGTATCGCTTCTATTGCCCGACGTTACAGGACTCGTGTTGGATACACGCCGGCGGCGTAGGCGGTTACTGTGCCGTCGCTATGATTTGCGATCTGGATGAGCGGGATTTCGGTGTGGTCGCTATAAACAACGGTGGGGGCGCACAAACCATCGCACTTTATGTAACCATATCCGCGACGTTACAGTATATCTCA
>JAUVBS010000291.1 GCA_030591105.1 bacterium
AGCAACCCCACGCCGAACGCCACCAACGCGCCCAACGTCAGACGCACTGCCCCGGCGCCATCGGTCACCTGATTACTCGCCAGTTCCAGGACAACCGCGCCAGCGATGACCGGTACGGCGAGCAAGAAACTGAACCGTGCCGCTTCGGCGCGTGGTATCGAGAGCCAGAGTGATGCGGCGATGGTCGATCCAGAACGACTGATACCCGGCGCCACGGCCAGCGCCTGAGCCGTACCGATCAGCAGAGCCTTGCCCAGCGGTATCGCCGGCGGTTCCCACAGCTCACCCGCGGGTATCGACGCTCCGCGTACACGGCGCGTCGTAAACAGGATGGCGGCTGTCAGTAGCAAACCGATGGCAGCCGACCGCGGACTCGCGAACAGTACGGTGATCTGCGGGCGCAGAAACAGTCCCACCAAAACCGCCGGCACCGTACCGACTGCCAGAGCCGTCAGGTAGCGTACGGCAAAGGAATCGAACTTCAGCAAGCGGGCAATCTCGCGTCTGTACACCACCAGGATCGAACCCAGCGTGCCCCCGTGTAAAACCACGTCGAGCAGCATGTCTCCCTCATGCGCTCCTAGCCATTTCTGCATCAACACGAGATGTCCGGAACTACTGACCGGCAAAAATTCGGTCAGCCCTTGCCCGATGGCCAAAATCAGTATTTGCAACCATTCCAACATATTACGGTCCTTGTCCCTGGTAGTTGTTGAAGGTATTTATCAGCTGGCAAGACGCCACAACAGCGGTAGTCCACAAAAACCGCATACCTTCAAGATGGTTCCCGGTAGATGGCGTTGCCTGAGCGCGGGCCACCTCAACACGACGACCGCCGCGGTCGGCAACGAACCGAAACCGATCGCCGCAATCCGCAGCGGCCCGCAGTCCGCAACCGGATTTCTTGCCAGGGCAACGGCCGCCACCAAGAGCAGCGGTGCGGCCCACGGGATCAATTGCCGCGGACCGAGTGTCCTGCCGGCCAGCGGGCCGCGGTAGCCGGCGCGTAGATCACCTCCGATATCTTCGCAGCTCTTGACGGCTTCGCGGAAGACGACGAAGTAGATTATGACCGCGGCAACCAGCCCTTCGGCCACCGTCACACCTTCGGCCACCGCACCTGCCAGGTAGCAGCTACCAACAACGGTCGCCGTCCACAGCGGCGCCCACCAGCCCCGTCCTTTGGCCAGCAGGGAATAGCCGGGGCCAGCGAGGCCCCAGATCAGCCACCAGCCCCACCAGGATGGAATCGCCGCCAGGCCGAGAGTCCATCCGGTCACGAGGGCCATCGCCGCCGCCCGCCGTACCAGCCAGTTGCTGACCTGGCCGGAGACCAGCGGCCGCGAAGGACGGTTGGTGCGATCGGCCGGTAGGTCGACGACATCGTTCACCAGATGCGCGGCTGCGCACAAGAAAATCAGCGCACCGGCGGCCGCAATCTGGACCGGCAACGCCGGCGCGCCACCTCCCCAGCCGATCAAGAGCAGTAGCGCGCACCCGACGCCGTTGTGGAGGCGGGCGGTGCGTAGCAACGGCACCGATAGCCGGCGGAATCGTCCTCTGGTCAACGTTTCACAGAGGGCCCATCACTGCTCTGCTGACGAGCGCGCGATTGGCCGTAGTGGTGCCGCGCTTCCTGAGTCAGCCCGAGGGCATCGTAGGTCAAGGCCAGCTGATAGTGGGCCCGGCCGTCCTCCGGATAAGCTTCCAGTGCGCGCTGCAGGGCACCGAGTGCTTGTTCGTACCGCTCGAGCTTGTGCAGGCAAACACCGGTATTGTGGTGGACGCGGGCAAACTGCGGATTGAGCTGCAGAGCCCTTTCGAAACGCTTCAACGCTTCGTCGTAGCGTCCGCTTTTCATGGCGCACAGGCCGGCGTAGTAGTGGCCGATGCCGAAATCAGCGTCGCAGGCGATCGCTTTCTCGAAGCAAGCTTGGGCGCGTCCGAAGTCGCCACTGGTGAAATGAACCAGGCCGAGATTCTGGTAGCCTTCGGCATCCGGCGTCAGTTCGATGGCTGCCGCGAAGGTGCGGATCGCCTCGTCGGTCTGCCCCGCCTCTGCGAAGAGCGCACCGAGATTATGGTAGGTCGCCGCCGTGGCGGTCTCGTGAAGAATCGCCTTGCGGTACATCCGGATCGCCTCGTCGCTACGGCCGAGGCGGTCTAGAGCCGCACCCAGATTGGTCAGGTACGTACCGTTGTGGGGCTCGGCGCGTAGTGCCGCCGAGAAGCAGATCGTCGCTTGGGTCGGATCGCCCGCCTTCAGATGAACACAACCGAGACGGTAGTGCCAGTGCGGCTGATCCTGGTCGCGTGCGAGGGCTCGGCCGTACGCTTCACGCGCGGCATCCAGATCGCCGTCCCGCTCGGATCGCCGCCCACGATCGTACCATCCCGCCGCGTCGTGTGGCTTCTGTCCGTCTTCGTCAGGTCTAAGTTCAGGTGTTGGCATGGCCGCAACATAAACCAACAGGTTCGCGCGGTCAACGCCCACCGGTGCCCGGCCTGCAGGACACTGCTGCGACCAAGCGAGGCCAAGGCCAGACGAGGTTACAACCGAGTGAAGCTGTGAGTTAATCGAGAATGCCGTCGTCGTCGATAACTTGGATTTCGAGCAAGATCCGGGCGGACCCCTGTTTGTGTAACAAACGACGGGGTATACGCACCGGCACCACGATGGGCGGACCTGCGTCGTCGGACAGCCGACTCCCGTCTGCAGCGAATTCCATCGCCTCTGGTGGGCCAGCCATCGGTTCGCCATCGATCTGTTGGGGCACGGCGACCGGATTGACGACGATCCGTTCCTCGCTGCCGGCATCGAGCGTACCGTCCGGGCGTTCGGCGTAGCTCTGGGAACCCGGGACCGGCGGGGCATTGTCGAACTCGCGCGTAGCCGACGTACTCGGCTGGGTAGCGGTGCTGTTACCGGGCATCTGGAGCAAGTGGGTAATGGTCAGGCCGAGGATCGCCTTGAGCGTCTCCTTGACCCCTTCCCCCTTGAGTGAGCAAGCCGGAAAAGAGAGCAGTCCCCACGGATTCAGCAGACTTTCGAGCCGGTCCACCGGTAGGACTTCGCGACCATCGCGGCGGTTGTACTGCAACACCACCGGCACGGCCATCAGGTCCTTGCCCCAGGTATCGAGGTAGGTCTTCAGCGCTTCGAGCGAGCTGAGGCTCTGATCGAGCCGCGCCGACTCCGAGTTGATCACGAAAACGATACCGTCGAACGGCACTTGCTGGGAATTGCCGGCGCCAAGATACCGCTCCCGACCCGCATCGACAGTCTGGATCAGAATCTGCCAATCACCCTGGTCACCGTTGTGCAGGAGGAACCCAGCCTGTCGATCAGGGTCTTCCACCGCTAGATCCAGACGGTGATCCGGGGGAATCGACTCCATGATCTGGCGTAGGTTGGCCCGTTTACCAGAACCACCCGGCCCATAGTAGAGCAGGCGACAGGTTTTCGGAGGTGCGGCGGTCAATGGAGCCACCTTCGGCCCTCCCGGATGAGGAATGGACGGATCGGACTGTGAAACTGGCAAGTTCTATGCCATGGAAATGGATTCCATCATACGCAACGACAAGCGTTTACAGCGATTGCAGCGGAGGCCCGAGAAAAGGCAAGCAATTTGCATGATCAATCGGGAAACACAGACCGCATCGCAACGTTTCGGTGCCTTCTGGCACGCGACACGGAATCCCAAGAACCCGGACCGGCGCGGGAGCAAACAGATGGAAACCAACACCGACAAGATCCTGAAGACCATGTTCTCTC
>JAUVBS010000140.1 GCA_030591105.1 bacterium
GCCATCGGTCCCTACTGCGTGGTTGGGGCCGGGGTGACCATTGGGGCCGGGAGTGTACTGGGACCGCACGTGATCCTCGAAGCGGACGTACAGATCGGTGCCGATTGCGTTCTGCACGCCCGGACCACGGTGCGCGAGTGCTGCCGGCTCGGCGACCGGGTCACGGTGCATCCCGGAACGGTGATCGGCGCCCACGGTTTCGGCTACCTACCTGGGCCCGACGGTCTGGCCAAGATCCCGCAGATCGGGATCGTGGTGGTCGAGGACGACGTGGAGATCGGGGCCAACACTTGCGTGGATCGGGCCACCACCGGCCAGACCACCTTGGGCCGCGGCAGCAAGCTGGACAATCTGGTGCAAATCGGGCATAACGTTACAATCGGGAAGCATTGCGCCCTCAGCGCACAGACCGGGATTTCCGGCAGTTGCGTGATCGGCGAAGGGGTGACCATGGGCGGCCGGGTCGGTATTGCCGACCACACCAGTGTGGGCGACGGCGCGAAGCTCGGCGGCGGGTCCGGCGTTTACACGGACGTCGCAGCGGGTCAGACGGTTTTCGGATATCCGGCTCTGCCCCGAGCCGAGGCGTGGCGTATCACGGCGGCCACTCGCCGCTTGCCGGATCTCGTGCGGAAAGTGGCCGAACTTGAGAAGGCGCTCGCCCGTCACCGGACGGGTAAGGAGGATTGAAGTGCTCTGGCTGCAGAAAACCGTAGCTGCGCCGGCGAGCATCAGCGGTGTGGGGCTGCATACCGGTGAGCAGACGCGTCTGACTCTGGCACCGGCAGCGGTCAACACCGGTCTGGTGTTCCGGTTGACGAGCGACGGGCGCCAGGTGGAGATTCCCGCCGTGGTCGAGAACGTCTGTGTCGAGGCGGATATTCGTCGACGCACGACTCTCGAGCGGGACGGTGTGTCCGTCACGACGGTCGAACATGTGCTTTCGGCGCTGCACGGCAGCGGCGTGACCAACTGCTACATAGATCTCGAAGGTAGCGAACCTCCCGTCGTCGGGGCCGGCAATGCACTGCCGTATCTCGAACTGATCGACCAAGCCGGTGTGCACGACCAAGGGCTACCGGCCAACTATTACAAGGCGGAGCGTCGGATTCGGTGGCGCGAAGACAATATCGATTTGAGCATCGAACCTGCCAGTGAGTTCATCGTGACGTTTGGCATCGATTACGAAGATCCGTTGATCGGTGTACAGGAAGCGACTTTTACCATCCGGCCGGATGTATACCGCGAAGAGATCGCGCCGGCGCGCACGTTTGTACTACGCGAAGACATCGAAATGCTGCGCGCGCGAGGTCTGGCCCAGGGCGGGTCGCTGGAGACGGCGTTGGTCGTCGACGGCGGCCGTCTGATGGACGGGCAGAGCCTCCGCTGGCCGGACGAGTTTGTACGCCACAAGATCCTCGATCTGATCGGGGATCTCGCGCTGCTCGGTATGCCGATCCAAGGGCACGTACGGGCGACGCGGGCGGGGCATGTCAGCAACGTCGCTTTCACGCGGTTACTCGCCGCAGCGGAGCGCAAGATGGTCCGGATCTATCCGACGCGCGAGCCGAAATTCTGGGATATCGCGTCGATCATGGCTATCATGCCCCACCGCTATCCGATGCTGCTCGTGGACCGGATCCTCGAGTTGGAACCGGGGAAGCGGGTTGTCGGTATAAAGAATGTTTCGATCAACGAGCCGTTCTTTCAGGGACACTTCCCCGGGCATCCGATCATGCCCGCGGTTTTGATTATAGAGGCCATGGCGCAAACGGGTGGCGTTCTGCTACTCAACAGCGTCGAGGACCCACGCGGGAAACTGGTCTATTTCAGCGGCATCGACGGGGCGCGTTTCCGACAGCCGGTCAAACCGGGCGATCAGCTCCGGTTCGAACTCGAGCTGGTCAAGGTGCGCGGCCCGATCTGTAAAATGCGTGGCGTCGCCTACGTGGACGACGAAAAAGTTGCCGAAGCGGATTTGATGTCCAACATCGTGGACGCGTAAGCCGCTCGGGCAAGGAGGCATGGTTTTGGATCCTATCAAGCTCAGCAAAGCGACCGGACCGCAACCGTTACGCGAGGCCGAGATCCATCCGACCGCGGTGGTCAGTCCCGAGGCACGGTTGGGTCACAACGTCAAGATCGGTCCGCACGTGGTCATCGGACCAGATGTCGAGCTCGGCCCCGGTTGCGTGGTCGGTTCCTCGGTGCTGATCGAAGGCCGGACCACCATCGGTCGCAACAATCAGTTCTTCCACGGCGCTGCCATCGGTAGCATACCGCAGGATCTGAAATTCCGGGGCGAGAAGTCCTACCTCGAAATCGGCAACGACAACAAGTTCCGCGAGTACAGTACGGTGCACGTGGCGACCGGCGAGGCGGAGTCGACGCGTATCGGCAACGGCAATCTGTTCATGGCTTACGTGCACGTCGCGCACAACTGCCACATCCATGATCACGCCGTCCTGGCCAATACGGTGAATCTAGCGGGCCACGTCGAGGTGGAGAGTCACGCGATCGTCGGCGGTTTGACACCGGTGCATCAGTTCGTCAGGATTGGCACCTTTGCGTTCATCGGCGGCGGCAGCCGTCTGCCTCAAGACGTACCACCGTTCATCAAGGTCGCCGGTAATCCGGTCGAAGTCGCCGGTATCAACTCCATCGGCCTGAAGCGGCATGCCTTCACGGACGAAGAGCTGGCGAACCTCAAGAAAGCATACCGGCTGCTCTACCGCCGGGGTTTGAATGTGAGTCAGGCCCTCGAACGGATCGCGACCGAGTGTCAGTTGACCAAGAGCATCGAGGATCTGATGGCGTTTATCCGCCGGTCCGAACGAGGCATCGTTCGCTGACCGACGGCGCCGGCCGGCGCCGGCCGTCAGGAGGCTGACCGACCGTGAGCGCCAGCACCGGTCGCACCCGCCACGTCTTCCTCTCCTGTGGTGAGGCCAGTGGCGACCGCTACGGAGCGGCCTTGGTAACCGCTCTGCGGTCTGTGGATCCCGAGATGCGTTTCAGCGCGATGGGTGGCGACGGGCTGGCGATCGCCGGTGCCGATGTGATCCAGCCGATGGCGGACCTCGCAGTGATGGGAATCGGCGAGGTGATCCCTGCGCTGCCGGCGATCTGGCGGACGCGACGACGGGTGTGGCGGTATCTGGCGGAATCGGACGTCGACTTGGTTATCCCCATCGATTTTCCCGGATTCAACGTGCGTGTGGCGGGACGGGCCCGGCGCCTCGGCTTGCCGGTTTTCTACCTGGTCGCGCCGCAAATGTGGGCCTGGGGAGCCTGGCGCTTGCCCGGTTTCCGCCGCCGGATCGATCGGCTCGGTACCATCCTCCCCTTCGAAACCGCTTTTTTCCGCGCGAACGGGATCGATGTCTTTCCGATGGGACACCCGCTGATCGAGGAATTCGGGCGGTACCCACTGCAGGAGACGGTCCGCAGGCGCGAATCGCGCATCGCCGATCCAGCGGTTCCGCTGACGGTGGGCTTGATCCCCGGCAGCCGTCGGCAGGAGATCGAGCGTCTGGTCCCGGTGCTGAAGGTCACGGCGATGATGATCCGGTCTTGGCTCGAACCACGACCAGTCGAGTACGTGTTGAGTGCGGCGCCCGGAATCGACCTCGCTCGGCTGCACGAGCTGATGGGCGGTGGTGTGCGGCTGAGCGACGAACCGCTGTGCGACCTGCTGCCACGAATCGATCTCGCCCTCGTCTGTAGTGGGACCGCCAGTCTCGAGGTGGCCTTGGCGGGAGTTCCCCACGAGATCATCTACCGGGCCAGTCGGCTGGACTACGCCGTCGCGCAGCGGCTGATCAAGACGCCGTATATCGGCCTGGCGAACTTGATCCTGGCTGAACCACTGGTACGCGAGCATACCCAGGCACAGGTCAACCCTTCCCGCTTGGCGCACTTTCTGCTGAGCTGGCTCAACGTTCCGGACGATCGTATGGCCTTCTACGACGGTGTGCGTGAGTTGCACTCCCGACTGGGCGAGTCGGGGGTGTGGCAGCGTACCGCGGGCGCTGTCGTCGAGCTCCTCGACCGGATCGACGTGGATCGCTGATGACGGTGCCTGCCGTACAGTGGCTCAAGCTGACTCTGGCTCCGATCGGTTGGCGGTCGCTGGCCGCTACCATCCGGGTCAACCAGTGCGCACCGTCGCCGGCCGGTCAAACCGGACCGGTGATCTTTGCCTGTTTACACCGCGACATCTTAGCGGCCATTCTGCACGTGCGGCCGGCGCAGCCGTACCTGCTGGTGAGCGCCAGTGCAGACGGGGAGATCCTGATCCGATGTCTGGCAGCCGATGGGTTCGGTTTCGTACGCGGTGCGACGGGCGAAAATGGCGGGCGTGCGTTCGTGCGGCTGCTCCGCTGCTTGCGAGCCGGTCGTCATCTGGGGCTGGCGGTCGATGGGCCACGTGGTCCGTACGGTACGATCCACGACGGGGTGCTGCAGCTAGCGCGGCGCTCCGGGGCACCGATTCTGCCGCTGATCGCCGATGTGCGTCGGCGGACGATATTGCAAACGTGGGACAGGACGGTCGTGCCCCACCCGCTGAGCACCGTGAACGTGCGTATGGGTCCGCCGCAGCACGTGCCGCTGGATGCGGACGAGTCGGCGTTGGCAGCGGTACGTGCCAATCTGGCCACCTTTTTCGGGTCCGCCGCGGTGAAGGAACGGTGATGAAGATCCTGGACCTCCGCAGCCGCCAGGTGCAACGGGCCGAGCAGTGGTGGCGACGCTGGGAAGCGGAGAAGCCCGCCGTGGTGCGTCTGCTTCACGTGCCGGCCGCCGCGGCGGCGCGAGCTGCTCTGGCGTTGCTTCGCGCCGGGCGCGGGCAGCCGCCGGCACGTCCGCTACTCGTATCTGTGGGCAATCTCGCTCTGGGCGGTACCGGCAAGACGCCGGTGGTCGGGCAGCTGGCGCGCGACCTGAGTCGCCGCGGCATTGCGGGCACCGTGCTGACCCGCGGCTACGGAGCGGCGGCGGCTGGTCCGCTACGGGTTGCAGCCGATGATCCGCAGGCGGGCGACGAAGCGCGGCTGCTGGCCGGTATGCTGGCCGAAACCGATTGGACCGTCGTCCAGGCGCGGCACCGCCGCCGCGGGCTCGACTGGTTGCTCGGCCGTCCCGGCGTGCCGCCCGTGGTGCTGATCGAGGATGGTCACCAGACCCGCGGTGTGCCGAGACATCTGGACATATTGATCCTCGATCGCTGGACGTTACACGACCGTGGCGGTGGCTCCGAGTTGGTGCCCGACACGGGGTTCGTCTTGCCGTGGGGACCGTATCGGGAACCGCCGGCCGCCGCGGCAGCGGCCGATGTCTGGTTGATCGAACGAGATCAACCGCTACCGCCGTCGGTCCAGGTGACCGGGACCAGTCCGCCGCAGCTATGTGTCTTTTCGCGGCGCGCTGAGCTGGCCACCGCCGCGACGACGGTGTTGGCCAGCTCAGTGCCACCGGAGGCGCCCGACGGTACACCACCGGTTTCGTTGCAGCCTCTTTACGCGACCTTGGCGGGCATTGCCCGCCCCGAGCGATTCGAGCGTGACTGCATCCGGCTGGTCGGTTACCCGCCGGCTTTGGCTGTACGTTGTGACGACCATGCGCGGTACGACCCGGCGCTGGTGAGCGCGGCCGTCGCTGCCGGGGCCGAGCTGAACATTGCGCTCTGGCTCACCACGGCGAAGGATCTGATCAAGTTACGGTCGGAGGATTTTCCGGTGCCGATCACCGCGGTACGCCAACGGCTCGTCTGGCACGGAACGCAGACGCTCCCCGACTTGGTCGAGGAGCGTCTGGCACAGGAAGACTGAGGCGCGGTCTAGTTGTCGGTGATAACTCCGTAGAAGGTCACGGTGAAACCGCCGATCAGCTCGATCAATTCATCGCTTCCGGTCTCGTGGCCACGGAAGGTCAGTTGACAGCTAGCGGTGTAGCTCTCGCCGTTGACGAAGAGTATATCGTGGTACCACGGCTGGTCCTTCATGCCGCGGTCGGCAATCAAGATGCTGACCGCCCCCTCTTCGTGAACCGGGACGATGGCGTCACACATACCGTTGACCACGTTGTAGGTGGCCAGCTCTGCCGGCGCACCGGGTCCCGGCAGCCAGGTCAGATCGTAGTTGGTGA
>JAUVBS010000321.1 GCA_030591105.1 bacterium
ATGAATTCGCGAGTATCCAGAACGGTGATCTCCGCGGTCGGCATCAGCCGCCGTGCCCTGGCCGCCGCTTTCAGGCCGGCAGCCGAGGCGCCGATCACCACGATTCTCATGCCGCCCTCACCATTCATCTGCAGTCCTTTCGACCGCGTGGTGTATACCGAGACGTTGGGTGCCCGACGTCGCCTTTGGCCTCAGACCGGATAGGCCGCGCTACATCTCCAAGCTGAATTCCTGCATGTCGAAATAGAAACCCGTACCACTGACGCAGTCGAGTTCGGCCTGGACCAGCGTTACGTGTCCTTCCTCGATGACCAGAAACGGCGCGAAGAACTTCTGCCCTTCAGGTTCGAGTTCCTTGACCATTTGTTGGTAGAAATTACTGGTTTCGACTTCCACCTGGAGTGCCTTCTTCAGCAGTCGGGTCTCGTTGTCGCGGTCATCGGCAGCCAGACGATTCTCCAGCTTGTCGACGCTCTGCTTGATGACTTCCGACGGAGGAAGGATCGTTTTCAATTCTTCAGCAGTCACCCGACCGGTGTTCTGTAACTCAGCGAGCTTGAGCTGCAAGTAGTCCACGTGGCCCTGCTCTTCCTTGGCCAGAGCCTTGAAAACACGCCGGCCGATATCGTTGATCGAATCGGCGCGGGCGTGAACGTAGACGTCGCGAACCTTTTCCTCGTAGTCGATGGCTGTCTGGATTGCCTCTTCCAAATTCATGATTTCCCCCGTCGTCGGCTGGTGGTCGGGATTGCCTGCGTTGATCGTGGTATTCTACCGTGTCGGCGTCTACCGATCTACCGCTATCGCCGGCCCGAATCCCGCATTCGAGATGTAACGGTCGCCCAACTACCGCACCAAGACCATCTTGTCCGATCGCTCGCCAGCCTCGGCCGTCAAACGAATCAAGTAGGTACCGGCAGCGGCGTCACGGCCGGTCAGGTCCTTGCCGTTCCAGGTTGCGGTATGTTCGCCGGCCGCGAAATCACCGCTCGCCACAACGGCGACCCGGCGACCGGTCAGGTCGAAGATTGCCAGCTGGACGCGTTGACCTCGGGCCAGCGTGAAGAGAATGTTGGTCCGGGGGTTGAAGGGATTCGGGTAGGCACCACGCAGCTGGACGGCAGACTCCGGCATCTGTTGTGCATCGCCGATACCGACCGTACCTGTGGCGGTAGGCATGATGAATCCCATCTCGACCTCGGTGCGCTGGCCGGCCCTCGGCGCAGATGTGGCTTCATCGTATCCGGATTCTTCGCCCATTGCCGGTGCCGCGACGATTTCATCACCACCGCCGACCGGCAGCCGACCGTCGGTCACCTCGACATCGGCCGTGAAAACCATGTGGACGACGTCGTCTGCGCCGCGATCGCTGATGGCCAGTGCGGCGATGCCGGTGAAATCCGTGATCACGGCCTCCGGTTCAGCGATGCCGTCGCCGTCGGTATCGACCGCATCGCCCTCCATCAACATCAGCCGATCGTTGAAGAACAGCGCCTCGCGATCGCCGGCATCGGCGACCACTTGCCACACCATGGCGTAGTCGCCATCCTCGTTGAAGTACGCGCGCTCGATCGATCCCGTAACGACAAAACCGTCGATCGTATCGCCTTCGCGATGGAGGATCGCGCCGTCGACGAGGACGAATTCATTCACATTGCTAGCGGCGTCGGTGTCGCCAGTGAACATGTAGCGCCCGTCTTCGGTGACACCGGTGTAATCGAAATTCTGCCACACTTCGCCAGGCAGTCCGCCGGCAATCGTGGGCACCGACATACCTTCGGTCACGTTCTGGCCGTCGACCTGGATGACTGCACCGTCGATGACCATATGGGCATCGTTACTCGCGGGACTTACCGTGCTGACCTCGCCGATATAATGCGTACCGAGCGCGGAGAGCCGAAAGTCGAAGCTGATACTGCTGGCGGACACCGGATCGTCGACTCCGTCGAGTATATCGCCACCGATCAACAGCGGTGTTCCGGTGAGGCCGAAGAAGAGACCCCGGTTCTGGGTCGATCCGCCCTGGATGTCGGTAATACCACCGACGAAGTACGGCGAACCGTCGGCGGTCACGCCCGGCCGGCTCCCGAACCGCCACCACCAACCTGCTTGATGAGGGTAGGGTTCCTCTTCCAGACAGATCCAGGTGTCGTCGAGCCACACGCTGTCCAGACCTTCACTCCCACTGTCGAGGTTGTCGCAGGACGCGCTGTAGGCCACGTAGCCGTCGTTGCTGAACCCGAAAAACGACTCGAAGGAGTTCTGCTGCAAAACGTCGATGGTCGTTTCGGTGCGTAATACCAGTCCCTCGCCGCCGGCCGGATCGCCCCAGACCCGGCTGAGCGTCGAGCCGTCGCCGCTGGTATTGATGGTGAACGCGTAACCGCCGGCGTGGTTGACCGCCGCGGTATTGATCGAATCGACCAGGTGTCCGTCCGGAGCGCCGGGCAGTTGTTGCCCTTCCCGAACAAGAGCCGTTGCGACCTGGGCTTGGGCCACACCGGTCACCAGCACGCTCGCTGTCGTTATCGCGACGATGGTCATAATCAGCCGTGGCATGGGATTTTCCCCTCGTTGCAGTCTCTGAGAGCGGGATCGGTAGAGCAAATCGGATTATAGCATATCTGCAAGTTCACCGCTGCGGTCTCGGGTGTGATCATGATACGAAGGTAGCTGGCGCCGGTATAACAGGGCCCCCCGGGGGGCCTTTTCGGTTACCGAACCGGAAGTTCAGTCCGAATCGCCATCGTAGTTCCTGCGACCCCGGGCACGGGCCGTCGCCTCATCGACGTTATCTTGCCAGCCATCACGGCTACCCGGGCGCGAGTCGAAACGCGACACGTAGGGTTTGATGTCCAGCAAAGGGGTCCCGTCCAGCACATCGACGTCTTCGATCTGGAGAAAACGGCCTTGCCGCGACACCAAACGAACCAGACTGATGCCCAGCGGATTGGGGCGATCGGGCGCGCGCGTCGCGAACACCCCGTGCTCACGGTCCTCCAGGAACGGCTTGACGGTCAAGCGGGGCGGGCCGGCGCGGTCGAAGGCGTAGATGAGGGTGATGTGGGAAAAACCCTCCAGATCTTGAAGGCCCTCCTCGTATTCTGCGAAGAGCTCGACCTGCCCCTTGATGCCCTCGGCGTAGACCGGTTGGATCGGTGTCCGCTGCGGGTCGGTATGGGGACTGTGGATGACGCCGATCGACCGGAGAGTATGACTCGTTGGGTTCATGTTTTCCTCCACTGGGAAACATCCGATCTCGCACGGCGGTCTTGGCCGGCTGGCACAGGCTCCACCGCGTAAGGCTACACGTAGCCAGTCAGCTTGGCCAGACCCGCAAGCCCCGCTAGTCCACGAATTGACGACTTCGAGGGGCAGCAGCTGGAATCGATCAGATTACGGAGCTATAATTCACCGCGCAAAGTTAAATCGATCGCGTGGTCCCCGGCCAGTCCACATCGTTGGGTCCATTTATGACTGATAAGAGTGATGTCGCCGATGTGGAGCCGTGCTACCCATACGAATTCCTGAAGAGCCCCTTTGCGAGAATTGTTGCTGGAATAGTGAGCAAGTAATG
>JAUVBS010000186.1 GCA_030591105.1 bacterium
CCGGCCCGTCACGTTGCAGTGGCGGGCCGGCTCGTTTTATACGACGGACGGCGCCCCATTTCACTCCGTCGAGACAATCCCCTGTCGCTGCGATCGGGAATCAGCTAACCTATGAGTTGGCGTTGTGCCTCGGAGAATCTGTCTCTCTGCGATCGGTTATGGGGTTAATGTTTAGATCACAAGGATACAGACTAAAGCCCAGATACAGGACCCCCCGGGGGGCCCTGTTTAGGGCAATGAAAACGATTAGTTGTCGTTTTGGATTATTGCAGCCACCGCAGCCACCGCAGCCACCGCGGCCAGGTCGGACCCATTTTCAGCGGCGCAACTTGACCTGTAGTGGGGCGATGAATTCCTCGATCAGGAGCGTGGAGACGTGACACGCGACGACCACCCCACCTACCCCGTGCAGCTACGCATTGCCGGCTGGAGTGTGCTGGTCGTCGGCGGCGGTCGGGTGGCCCGGCGCAAGGTGGGGCGGCTATTGGAGGCAGGGGCGCAAGTTACCGTTGTGGCCCCGACGGCCGTCGAGGCGATAGCGGACTTGGCAGCGACGGGTGCGCTACAGTGGGCGCAGCGCGGTTACGTCGCGGGCGAGTCGGCCGCCTACAAACTGGTTTTTGCCGCAACCGACGATCACGGGCTCAATCTCCGCGTGGCGGCCGATGCCACGGCGGCCGGGGTGCCGGCCAACGTGGCCGACGATCCGAAGGCCGGCACTTTCTATCTGCCGGCCCAGGTTCTGCGGGGCAACCTCCAGGTGAACATCGCTACGGAAGGCGACGCACCATTTTTTGCGCGCCGTTTGCGCGAGCGCTGGGCCCGCAAGCTAGGGCCTGACTGGGTCGAGCAACTCGCCGAGGCAGCACGCTTCCGCGCCGCCGTGCTCGCGGCCACCGACGACCCGCGCGAGCGTGAACGCCTCTTTGACCGTTTCGTCGCCGCGACATTCGAGACCGACACCGCGACCGATGCGGACACGGTGACGCCGTGCCCTGAGGAGACCTGGCGGGTCTGGATTGCGGAGATCATCGGCATCTGAGCAGTGACGCGGGTATAGCATGAACAAGAATTCTCGACCCAACATCGATCGCGAGCGCCACGGACCGGGAACGGTCTACCTCGTCGGCGCTGGTCCTGGTGACCCGGGCCTGTTGACCGTGCGCGGACGTGAACTTCTTCACCGTTGCGACGTGGTGGTCTACGACCGTCTGGCGGCGCCCTGTCTGCCATCGGATCTGGACGACGAGGTTGTCCTGCACTACGTGGGTAAGCGGGCCGATCACCACGCCATGGAGCAGGGCAAGATCAACGACTTGCTCGTCCGTCTCGCCCACGAGGGCAAGGCGGTTTGCCGGCTCAAGGGTGGCGATCCGTTCGTTTTCGGTCGTGGTGGTGAGGAAGCCGAGCAGTTGCAACGCGAAGGCATCCCGTTCGAGGTCGTCCCCGGCGTGACCGCCGGCGTGGCGGCGGCCGCCTACGCGGGTATTCCGGTCACCCACCGCGGCGAGGCGGTGCGGGTCACTCTGGTTACCGCCCACGAGGACCCTGCTAAACCCGAGAGGCAGGTCGATTGGCGGCGCCTCGGCAGCGAACGTGACGGGACGGTGGTTGCCTACATGCCGGTGGCCAATCTGGATGCCGTCGCGGCGCAGATGATCGACGGCGGCGCCGATCCCGACACGCCGGCTGCGATGATCGAACGCGGTACCCTGCCGGCCCAGCGCACCATCGTCGCGCCGCTACACCAACTTGCCGCCCAGGTGGCCGCGGCACGGATCAAACCGCCGGCGTTGCTGATCGTCGGTCCAACTGTCGCGCTCCATCAAACGCTGAACTGGTACCGGGAGCGACCCTTGCGTGGCCGACGCGTGGTTGTGACCCGCCCTGCCGACCAGGCGCGTCGGCTGATCGCCACGCTGCAAGAGCTGGGCGTCACGCCGCTGGTCTGTCCCGCGATCACCACCGCACCGGCCGATCCCAGTGAGCTTGAACCGATCGGCGACCGGCTCGGCTCATACGACTGGATTTTCTTCACCAGCGAGAACGGAGTGCGGTATTTCTTCGGGCTGCTGGCCGCTCGCGGCCTCGACGTGCGGGCGCTGGCGCAAGCGCGTATCGCCACTGTCGGCAGTGGCACCGCCGAGCGGCTCGCCGCTTATCACTTGAATGCGGATTTTGTACCGACGGCGTTCCGCGGCGAAGTACTGCTGAACGAATTTCTCCAGCGCGTGGACGCATCCGACGCGTCTGACGCATCCGACGCCTCCCGTGCCTCCCGTGTGGACAACATCACCGCTCTACGCATCCTACGTGTGCGCGGCGACCGTGCGCCGACCACGCTCGAAGACGGATTGCGTGATGCGGGCGCGGCGGTCGATACCGTTCTCGCTTACCACATCCGGTCCGCGACGGTACGGCCCGACGTCGCCGACACCTTGGTGCGCGAAGGCGCCGACGCGGTTACCTTCACCAGCGGTTCGTCGGTCGCGGGGTTCGAGAAACTGGTGCCCGATCACCAACTACACGACTGCGCTGTCGCGGTCTGTATCGGTCCAGTCACCGCGGATGCGGCGGCAGCGGCGGGTTGGCGCAACGTCGTCACGGCGACCGTCAGTACGGTGGACGGCCTGATCGCCTGCGTCACCAAGATGTTGGCAAGTTTGGACTGAACCGGTCGTTACCGGGACATTTCGACCGGCGCGCTGTTTGCCCAGCGCCTGGTTCGACCCGTGCCCACGGTTAACCGGCGCAACTCGAGGAGAGACGATGACCAGCCCCTACGGTTCGTGCCAATCGGTCGTGGTCGCTCAGGATCACTCCCTCGCCTCGAGGACTGCCGCGCGGCTGGCAATACAAGTCGCCAGGCATCGCGAACTGTTGGTGCGCGGGCTCTACGTCGTGGATGAGAAACTGGTCACCCAGCGCTTCGCCGGACCTACTGCCGCACCGGGAGCCGCCGGTCAAGCCGAGCTCTTGATGGATCACTTCCGCGATGAGGGTCAGGCGGCGCTGCACTGGCTCGAGGTCGAATGTCGCGCCGCGGAAGTTCCGGTTCAGGTCGATCTGCAGGTGGGCAACGTACCCGGGACCATCGCCGCGGCCATGGGTGGTAGCTGTCTGTTGGCGATGGGCAAGCGGGGCCACGTCCACGCCGCCGACCCGGATCACCTCGGCCACAACTTTCGCGCCGTGGCGAACCGCATCGAGCAGCCGCTACTGGTCGGGGGCGACGAGCAGCGCGAAGTGCGGCACCTGCTACTGGCCTACAACGGTAGCCGTGGCGCTCGCGGTGCCCTCGAGCACGTGGCCGTCTTCCAGAAGTCGCTCGCAGCACGGCTGACCGTGCTGGTGGTCACCGGCGGTGCCGGCGAGACCGACGAGTGGGCCGACCGTATCGGCGCCGAAGTCACAGCCAGCGAAGTCGACGAGCATGCGGTTGCCGTACGTCAGGGCAAACCGGCGACGGAGATCCTCGCGGCGGCCGAGGAGCTGGGCGCGGACATGATTTTCTGCGGCCGCTTCAGCGAAGAGCCTGGTCGCGAGTGGATGTTCGGCAGCACCGTCGACCAGATCCTCACCGCGACGCACCTGCCGCTCTTTATCGCCTGAGCGTGACGCCGCGGGTCGGTTGTTACTCTTCGGTGGTTGCTCTTCGGTAGTTGCTCTTGTCACTTACTCCAAATCTCCTGTCGATTCTGTGCTAGAATACAACGGCCCGGGCCTGAAACTGTCCGACGGCGATACAGCCCTATGCAGCGAAGCCATGCTCTGGAAGGGGAAAGAGATGTCCGTCACGAGTCGTTCGCTATTGCTCGTCATGATGATGACGGTCCTGGTACTGACGGTTCTGGCCACTTCGCCCAGCGGCGCGGTGGCCACCGAGCGCGATCCCATCATAGTCGATACCTTTCGCAGCGAGTTCATCAACTGGGCCACGGTCCACCAGGACACGTTTCAGTTCCCGCCCCCGGCTCTTTACGAACAGGTCAACTGCCTTATCACCATCGCCTGTCCGATGCCGCCGGCCGATTGTGATCCGTGGGACCGTTTCGGTAACCTACGTCTGCGTCACTACGTCAGCGATACGGAGTTCGTGGACTACGAGATCGCGCGCTTCATCACGCCTTACGACATCACTTTCAGCGGCGGGCCACAAACGTGCACCTGGATCGTCGATGCGACCGACTACCAGTTCCTGCTGCACGACGAGGTGATACTGCGGCTGTACATAGAATCGTGGATGGGTAACGACAACGGCTGGCTGATGACCATCACCTTCGAGATGTTGCCCGGCACGCCCGAGCGCGAGCCGTTCGCGATCCAGAAACTGTGGGGCCCGGGTAACCTCATCTACGGCGATCCTGATAATCCGGCCGTCGCCCATCTGCAGCCGGTCGATGTCGAGCTGCCGCCGCAGGCCTCGTGGGCCAAGTTCCGCACCTACGCCACCGGCCACGGTTTCAACAACACCGACAACGCGGCCGAGTTCTCGTACAAGTGGCACAAGGTCCAGGCGGGGTTGAACTCCGCCCAACATTACCTCTGGCGACCCGACTGCGAATCGAACCCCTGCAGTCCGCAGCTCGGTACCTGGCAATACGACCGGGCCGGCTGGTGTCCGGGTGACAAGGCCGATCCTTGGGATATCGACGTCACCGAATGGTTCACGCCGGGCGAGCCGTCGGAATTCCGCTACACCCTGCAGCCGTACGAGAACTGGTGCCGGCCGACGAACCCCGATTGCGAAGGCGGCGGCGGCTGTAACTGCGACACCCATGCTTATTTCAAGTTCGAGGCACAGGTGATCTTCTTCCGCGTGCCGAACCCCACCGGCGTCGGCGGCGGCGACGTGCCGGCCCAACTCCATCTGGTGGGGAACTACCCCAACCCGTTCAATCCGCGGACGACCATCGCCTATCACCTCGCCACACCGTGCGCGGTAACCGTCACGGTCTACGACGCGGGCGGCGCTCTGATGCAATCGTTCGACCAGACCCACGCCACCGCAGGAACTTATCAGTGGACGTGGAACGGGCGGGACCAGGACGGCGCTCCCGCACCGGCGGGCGTCTATCTGTACGAAGTGCGCTGCGGCGAGGAACGGGTGGCGGC
>JAUVBS010000030.1 GCA_030591105.1 bacterium
CCGCCGCTCGATCGTCCGGCCCGGACCAGTCGGCGAGCCCGGTCATGGCGGTCTCGAGCAGCACGTCGAGATCCACACGGGCAGCGAGATCGATGATGATGCGCAGGATCGCCAGGGCACCGCGACGTAAACCATAGGGATCCTTGGCCCCGGTCGGCGCGAAACCGGCCAGCCAGCAGCCGGCCACCGAGTCGAGCCGGTCGGCCACCGCCAGCACGCTGCTGATGCGGTCGCCGGGCAATTCGGCCCCGGCAGCGCTGGGATAGTAGTGGCGCTCGATGGCCCGGCACACCGCCGGGTCCTCCCCCGCGCGCGCCGCATACCGCGCGCCGATCAGGCCCTGCAGCTTGGTGAATTCCTTGCCATCTTTGATCATCTCGCTGACCAGGTCACTCTTGGCCAGTCGTGCGGCTCGGAGCGCCGCCGCCGGTACCGGGTTGCCGTCGCCCAGGCCTCCGCGCCAGAGTTGCCGTACCAACCCGGTCAGCCGCTCGGTCTTGTCCGCGACCGAGCCGAAACCCTCCAGCCAGGTAACCGCCGCCAGCGCGTCGGCGTGCTCGTCCGGTGTACGCTGTTGGTCGAAGCGCCAGTAAAAAAGGGCGTCCGCCAGCCGAGCGCGCAGGACACGTTCGTTGCCGGCGATCACCTCGGTCAGGTACTCGGTTCCACCGTCGCGCACGGCGAGGAACCGAGGCAACAGCTTGTCGCTACCGCGTTCGTCCACTGCGAAATAACGCTGGTGAGCCTTCAGCGCGGTGACGATCACCTCGCGCGGCAGCTCGAAGAACTCTGCTTCGTAGTCGCCGGCGAACACGGTCGGCTGCTCACACAGGTAGACCACCTCGGTCAGCAACTCGGGGTCCTGGTGGACGGCCGCGGTCGGGTCCGTTTCGTGTAACCGCGCGTCCATCTCGCGACCGATGATCTCTCGCCGTTCGTCACCGTCGACCAGAACGCCGACCGACCGCAGTCGTGCGACGTATTGCGTCGGTTCGGTCAAAGCAACCTCGGCGTCGCCGTACAGGGTCTGGTGGCCGCGTGTGGCCCGGCCGGCGACGAGATCGGCCAGCTGGAACGGGACCACTTCGTCACCCAGCAAGGCGACGAGCCACCGCAGCGGCCGGGGATACTCGACAACGTCTGCACCCCAACGCATGACCTTCGGAAACGGTAGCGACAGGATCAGCTCCGGCAGGCGTTCGGTCAGGACGGCACTGGTCGGCCGGCCGGCGACGACCTTACTGGCGGTCAGGTACTGACGGCCCCCTTCACCGGTGCGTTCGCACGCCTCCAGCTCGACGCCGTTCTTGCGCGCGAATCCCACGGCAGCCGCGGTGGCCTTACCGTCGGCGTCGTAAGCAATGTGGACCGGCGGACCCTTGACCACGATCCGACGGTCCGGCTGTTGCAGGATGAGGTCGTCGACCAGCAGCGCGAGCCTCCGCGGCGTCGCCAGCGTGCGCAGCGCCCCGTGCTGCAGGTGTAACTCGCTCAGCAGGTCGCCCGCCCGCCGGGCCAGTTCCGCCAACGACGACGGGATGAAGCGGGCCGGAATTTCCTCGCTGCCGATCTCGAGCAGAAACGGCCGGCGCTCATCCGCAGTCCGGCGGTCGCCAATGCCAGGACTCTCCTTCATGCGTCGTCCTCTCGGTGCAGCAACGGGAAGCCGAGTTCCTCGCGCTTCGCCAGGTAGGCCTGGGCCGCCTGCCGGGACAGATTCCGGACCCGCGCGATATAACCGGTGCGTTCGGTCACCGAGATCGCACCGCGTGCTTCGAGGACGTTGAACAGGTGGCTACACTTGATCAGCGCATCGTAACCGGGATAGATCAGCCCGGCGTTCAGTAGCGCGGCCGCTTCGCGTTCGCGGTCGTCGAAGTGCCGACGGTACATGGCAACGTCGGCGTACTCGAAGTTGAAAGCCGAATACTCTCGTTCGAACTGGCCCATGACCTCTTCCCAGCTCAAGCCGCCGCCCCAGCGCAACTCCCGCACGTGATCGACCCCTTGCAGAAACATGGCGAGACGCAGCAGACCGTAGGTCAGTTCGACCGATACCGGTTCGCAGCGCAGACCGCCGACCTGCTGGAAGTAGGTAAACTGCGACACTTCCATCCCGTCGACCCATACCTCCCAGCCGAGGCCCGCCGCACCCAAGGTCGGCGACTCCCAATCGTCCTCTACGAAGCGGATGTCGTGTTCGGCCGCTTCGATACCGATACTCCGCAGCGAGGCGAGGTACAGGTCCTGGCTCGCCGCCGGACTCGGTTTGAGCACGACTTGGTACTGCAAGAACTGGTGGACCCGATTGGGGTTCTCGAGGTACCGCCCGTCTTTGGGCCGCTTGCTCGGCTCGACGTACGCGACGTTCCACGGCTCGGGCCCGATCGCCCGCAGGAAGGTCGCCGGGTTGAACGTACCGGCACCGACCTCCGAATTGTAGGGCTGAAGCATCACGCAGCCGTAGTCGCACCAGAAACTCTGCAACCTCGCGATCATGTCCTGGTAATCGATCATCACGCATGCTCCTGTTCGTCCCGGTCACCGGACACCGAGCCTCCCGGCGCAGCCGGTTGCCGCAATAGGTCCAGTGCCGCGGGCAACCGATACCCCGGCAGGTGGTACTCGAGAAACCGATGCAGCAGAATGCCGATCTCCCGCCTAAGCTCTCGCGATGGCACGGCGGCGATCTCGCCGGAGGACAGATCGACCAGCGCGCCCTGTGCCGCCGCGGTCAGGCGGCGCGATCCAGCATTGCCGCGGGCCGCCTCACATGAGCCGCAGACGAGCCCGCCGCTGGCGGGGCTGAACCAGAGCGGTCGGTCCAACTCTGCGCCGCCGCGGCCGCACCCGGTGCAACGCTGCACTTCAGGAGCCATGCCCAGACACACCAGCAGCGCCAGTTCGAAGGCGTAGAAGAGCGGCGGCGCGCTCCCGGAGGTAGCGCACGATAACACCCGGACGAATTCGGCGCCAAGGGCGAACAACCGCAGCGCGTCGCTACCGGCGGTGCGGCACCGGTCGATCAATTCGACCGCGGCCAGCAGGTACGCGTACTGCTCGAGGCGGGCGTCGCTCAGCGGATCCAGTTTCACGCTGCCTGCACGCAGGTACTGCAGATCGCGGCCGACCACGAGACCAAACTCCACTTCGATCAGCCGCCCGGGCTGTACTAGGGGGCGCAACGTAGAACCGGACCTCCGGGCCGATTTGGCGATCACCTTCACGAAGCCGTGGCTGTCGGTCAGCAGAGAGGCGATCACGCTTGTCTCACCACACGCCCAGGTGCGCAGGACCAGCGCGTCGCAAACAACCACCGGCCGCGACAGCAGACCCACGGTCACCCCCCGCCGTGGAGCCCCAGCAGCAACGTCGCCAGGCCCAGATAGATCAACAGGCCCACGATGTCGTTGGCAGTGGTGATGAACGGCCCGGTGGCCACCGCAGGGTCGACGCCCAATCGGTGCAGAAGCAACGGAACGCCGGTACCGGCGATGGCGGCGAACAGCATCACCAACAACATCGACATCCCCAGGACCAGAGCCAGATCGTAGCGACCGACGATGACCGCAGCGAGGACAAAGACACACACGGCGATGGCCGTCCCGGTCAAAAGCGCCGTGCCGATCTCGCGTAAGAGGTGCCGGTGCAGATGGAAGAGGTCCACCTCACCGGTGGCCAACCCGCGGACGACCACCGAGCTGGTTTGTATCCCCACGTTACCCGCCATGGACATGATCACCGGCACGAAGAACGAAAGCGCGACCAGATTCTCGATACTGACCTCGAAATGCCGTAGCACCAGTACCGTCCCTATTTGCCCAACCAGTCCGCCGAGCAACCACGGCAACCGCGAACGTGCCACACGCAGTGACGACTGTTCGCCGAACTCGGCGACGCTGACGCCGGCCAGACGCGATATATCCTCGGTCGCCTCATCCTCGACCACGTCGAGCACGTCGTCGGCAGTGATACGCCCAACCAACCGGCCGCCGCCGTCGACGACCGGCAGACTGATCAAATCGTGAGTCATGAAATACTGGGCCACCGCTTCCTGATCGAGATCGACTTCGACGTAGAGCGGGTCGCGCTCCATGACGCCCTCGATCGGCGTCTCGGGCTGGTTGAGCAACAGGCTGGTCAGTGGCATCCGGCCCAGTAGATTATCGCGGCCGTCGACGACGAACACGAAGTGCATCTCCCCCAGTTCGTCGGCGTCGAAACGACGCAAATCACCGATGGCGTCGCCGATATTGCCGCTCACCGGTACGGTGGCGAATTCCTTGCCCATCAAGCCACCGGCGGTCTCGGGATCGTACTGGAGTAGCTCGGTGACCTCTTCGCGCTCCTCGGCCTCCATGGCGGCGAGGATCTCGCGGGCCTGCTGCTCTTCCAGCTCGCCGATCACGTCGGTGGCCTCGTCCGACGGCATCTCTTCGATCACATCGGCGATCTCGTCGATGTCCAGCAGCGCAAACAGCGCGCTCAGACTGCGGTTATCGATCTCGCCGAGCACTTCGGCCAACGGGTCGGCCGAAAGCCGGCGTAGGATGAGCGCCGTTTCTTCGACATCGAACGGCCGGATGATCTCCGACAGATCACCGGGAGACAGCTCCTCGGCCAGCCGCTTCAGCGCAACCTCGTCTCGGTCGGCCAGGTACCGTTCAAAGCGCTGGTAGTACGCGTGACGCTCGGCTTCGAGATTACTGGGATCGAGAACCAGTTCTTCATGGTGGGCCGACAGCTCACCGTCGCGATGATCGTCAGTCACGGCTGTCCTCCTGGCTGCGCTCGTCGGCAGCAAGCTCGCGAGCGGTGGCGCGCAAGAGTTCGCGCTGAACCTCGTCGATCACAGCTCCGCCCGAGATGATCATCTTGACACCATCTTCGATGGCAATCGGCAGGATCTGAGCGTTACTCCGCGGCACTAACAACATGTAGCCAGAGGTCGGGTTAGGGGTGGTCGGCAAGAACACGCTGAGCAACGGATCGTCCCGGTTGTCGCTCGTCACGAAGCCGAGCGAGTAGATGCCGCGGCGCGGATACTCGAACATAACGACCTGTTTGAACGCCGACCGGCGGTCGGCCAGAAACACTTCGGCAATCTGCTTCGTCGCCGTAAAGAGATTCTTGACCACCGGTATCCTCTGCATGGTGCGGTCGACGAGATTGAGCAGTGCGATCCCGATCAGATTGCGCGTGAACACCCCGATCAACGTGATCAGCAACAGAAAAGAGATAAAGCCGATGACGGTCAGAAAGAAGTCCGGGTAGGTGTCGCGCAGCGACGGGATCCGCTGCAGCCACGGGCGTAACGTACTGTCGATCAGCAGATAGAACCGCCAGAGGATCCAGAGCGTGATCGCCAACGGAGTGACCGCCAGCAGACCGGTCAAGAAGTACCCTCGCAAGACCTTCAGCACGCTCACTCCCTTGCTGCTGGTGAATACCGGCGGCGGCGGTCAGACCGCGTCGTCGCGGCGCGCGTAACCCGGCAGCGGTTGCTCGGAACGAATCAACGCACGCACGATCCGCTGGTCGGCGACCTCCTCGATCGTGACCACCAGCGAGCCCAGTTCGACGCAGTCTCCACGCCGTGGCACGCTGCCGGCTGCCTCGTAGATCAGACCGCCCAGAGTCTCACTCGACTCACCGGCTTCGGTCGGCAGCGGCAAGCCGAGCAGCTCCTGCAGATCTTCCAGATCTATCTTCGGATCGACACGCACGGTGCGTGCGTCGACCCAGATGTAGAGCTGCTCGCGGTCGTCGAACTCGTCCTCGATCTCGCCGACGATCTCCTCGAGTACATCCTCGAGGGTGACCAGCCCGGCGGTGCCACCGTACTCGTCGATCACCACGGCCATGTGGATGCGCTGGGCACGAAACTCGTCGAGTACTTCGTCGATCTTCTTGCTCTCGGGGATGAAATAGGCCGGCCGGACCAGATCGGCGAGCTGCTTACCCTCGGTGGCCAAACGGTCGCCCTCGATCAAGTTGATCAGATCCTTGGCATAGAGGATGCCGATCACCTTGTCGATACTACCGGCATAGACCGGGATACGGGAGTGACGCTTCTCGTTGACCGTCGACACTGCCTGGTCGAACGTATCGTTCATCTCGAGCACAACCATGTCGATGCGCGGAATCATGATCTCCCGTACCACTGTGTCGTGAAACGAGAAGATACTGTGGATCATCTCGCGCTCATCCTCGTCGAGGGTCACCGACTCCTCGCTCTCGTCGATCAAGCTGCGGATCTCGTCGGCGGACAGATGCAGCGACGCCTCGCCGGTCCAGAGGGTGTCGTCGAGGCGGTCCATCACCCAGAGCAACAGCGCCGACCAAGGGCGCATCAACCAGTACAACGGGTAGATCAGCGTGCCGACCGCTCGGGCGTAACCGACCGCGGTCCCGGTCCCGGCGGCCAGGAGCTTGACCACTAGACCGCCGAGCGTCCAGGCCAGCAGTGTCGTAACGGCGAACAACAGATAGAAACGGAATGTCAGCGCCCCAGGCCACATACCGGCCAGAATATGGCCCCAGGCAAAACTGCCGAGTATGGTCGCCAGCAGGTAAAGAGTACTGACCGTCACCTGGAAACGGCGGGGCGCATCGAGGTAGTCGCGGAGAACCCGGCCCAGGACGCCATCATCGAGCAGCCCGTTGCGGTACAGACCGCTGACGCGGAAGAAGGCAGTCAACAGGCCGGCCATCAACAACGCACCGGTAAAGGCCACTGCGGCCAGGATCACGATGGTCGATTCGGCTGGAGCCGTTACGCCAGGTGTCATCGCTGTGATCACTCCTTCCCCATCAAGGGGTGCTGCAATCCGTGGCGCCCGAGTAGATCGGTTTCGATCGCCCGCATCCTCTGCCGTTGCTGCGGAGCATCGTGTTGCCAGCCCAGTAGATGCAGACCGCCGTGTACGGTGAGTAACGCAAATTCCGCCACCGGATCGACCTCAAGTTCACGACACCGTCGAGCAACCAGTCGCGGGGCGATGACGATTTCGCCAACCGTCGGTTCGGGGCCGACATTCGTCTGTAGATCGAGCCACAGATCAGAAAAAGCGTAGTTGCAAGTCGCGGCGACCGCCGGTGCTCCGTCGCCACTCGCCTCCAGGTACGAAAACGACAACACGTCGGTGGCGGCGTCACGGTCCCGCCAACGGCGGTTCAGCTGCGCCATGAGGTCCTCATCGACCAGGACCAGATCCGCCATCCAATCGGGCGCACCCAGCGGTACGCACAACTTCTCCAGTAACGACCATAGCAGGCCGCTCCGGTGCCAGCGCGGCGGTCGCAGCTCGGTGTCCGGTTGCTGGCGCCGGTCCACCAACTGCAGCTTCATACCTCGGTCCTCTTAATCACCGCGCGGCTCACCGCGCGGCGCACCCTGGATTTCGACCGATCGCTCGCCGCGGCGCTCCCGCGGTGTCGTGTCCTTCTTCTCACCGGCGCGCTCGAGCTCGCGCTCTTTCTGACCGGGGTAGGAGATCCGCGCGTGGTGGATGCCGGTCAACAGCGGGATGAAGGCTTCGCGAATCCGGGCGAGGTCCTGCAAAGTAATCTCGCAATCATCGAGCTCGCCGCTGAGCATCCGCTTATCGATGATCTGCTTGGTCATCTCCCGGATGCGGCCCGGCGTCGGCTTGGCGATGGACCGCGTCGCCGCCTCCACCGCGTCGGCGAGCATCAGGATCGCAGTCTCACGGCTCTGCGGTTTGGGACCCGGGTAACGGAAGTCGTCTACCTTGACCGTCTCGTTCTGTTCACCCTCGAGCGCCTTGTGGTAGAAAAATTCCATGACCTGAGTGCCGTGGTGCTCGGGGATGAAATCGATCACCGCCTGCGGCAGACGCCACCGCCGACCCAGTTCGATACCGTCCTTCACATGGGCAGCGATGATCAGCGCGCTCATACTCGGCGTGAGTTCGTCGTGCTTGTTCCGATCGCCGGCTTGCTGGTTTTCCACGTAGTACTCCGGCTTGATCATCTTGCCGATATCGTGGAAGAGGGCGCCCACGCGCACCAGCAGCGCGTTGGCGTTGATGGACCGGGCGGCCGTTTCGGCCAGCTGGCCCACCACCTGGCTGTGGTGGAAGGTCCCTGGCGCCTCGAGCGCCATGCGTTGCAGCAAGGGGTGGTTCAGATCCGACAGATCGAGGAGAGTCAGATCGCTAGAGACGCCAACCAGCGGCTCGACGATGGGTAACAGAAACAGCGCGAACATCACCGAGAAGATCGGTGTCGCCATTGCGACAACGTACTCCAGGCCAATTGCGGTAATACCGACTCCTTCGGCGGTTCGTATCACCGTCACCAGCACGAGCGAGAGCAACGCCAGCAGACCGATGGTCTGGTAGAACTGACTGCGTTTCTGGATACGCCGCACCGCGACCACTGTCACGGTACCGATGGCCAACCACGCCACGACCTCCCCACCAGAGGTATCGGGTAGTAACGCGAGCAGGACGACCGCGAGCAGTGTCGTCGCGTAGCCTACCACATCGCCGAACAGGACCGTCACCAGCAGCGAGAGCAGCGCCACCGGCACGGCAAAGTCCCCCAAGTTGGGGTTATCGAGCGCGAACGCTGCACCGACCAGGAAGGTCGCCAGCACCGCGGCGAGAGCGAACAGGAAGCGCCGTTGCAGCAGCATGCGCGGGAAGTGGACCGAGGCCAGCCAGCCGTAAGCGGCGAATGCGAGCAACAGCAGCACGATGCGGTCGATGAAGACCGATATCCGGCGTTCGTTGTCCGCGCCCTCACCCCGCTCGATGAGCGACCGTTGCAGCGTATTGAGATCACTTGCTTGCTGCTCGGTGACCCGCACACCCTGGCCGACGATTCGCTCGCCTTTGATGAACTCGCGGCTGGCGGCTACACCGTCGCGAGCGGCCGCGCGTCGCAGTTGGGTCTCGTCCCGATCGAATCTCAGGTTGGGACTGATGAACTGCCGGGTCATCCGTTCGGTCCAGACCACCTCGGCCGGCGCAAGCTGGGCAGCATAGAGATCTCGGGTCAGCCGCTCGGCGAGATCGGACTGCGCGATGATCTCCTCCCGCGGCCGCGTGAATTCGGTTTCGTGGTCGACGAGCAAGACGGACGAGTAGTCGCCTGGCGGCAGCATGTCGGCCACGCCGTCGGCCAAGAGTGCCGTGGCCACCTGATCCATCATGTCCAGGCGCCCCAGCGGGTCCTGGCAAGTCAACACGCGGCGCAGGTCGTCCTCGGCCAGATTCGGAAACTGCAGGACCAGCAAGCTGACCCGTTGAACGACCGACAGTTCGGTGCTGTCCATCTGTGCCGTAACGGCACTGCGTAGTGCGGCAAGCTGTTCGCGGCTGAAGCTTCCCCCGTGGGGATCCAGGACCCGCAGCACCGGGGGTTCGAGCAGTACCTTCTGGTATCGCCACAGCTCGACGTTCTGCGTCAGGTACGGCGCGCCGAAGGTAAACGGCGCCTTGATCTCGGCAGCAGTAATCTCCCCTTCCTCGGGGAAATCGAAGTTGATGCGGGGCAGCGGAGGCAACAACAGCAAATGCAACAGTACCAGGGTCAGCGCCGTCCCGGCCGCCCAGAGATAGCTTCGGCGTAGCGGCGCTGTCGCGCCGGCCGTCGCGCTCTTGCTGCCGCTCCGTCCGGACGATCGCTCACCGGCTAGATCCACACGTCCCCGTAACAGATACTGCGGCCGTAGCCAGCGCATGCGCACGGTTCTCTCCTTGGTCGTCAACCCAGCAGCTCAGTCCGGCCCGGCCATCGTTCAGGTGCGATCCGGGTCGGCCTCGGCGAACGCGTCGATGATCCGGCGTACCAGCGGATGCCGCATGACGTCCGCCGTACCGAGTTCGACGAAGCCGATGCCCTCGGTATCGCGTAGAATTTCGCGGACGTGCACCAGCCCCGACCGCTCCTCGCGCGGCAGGTCGATCTGGGTGATATCGCCCGTTACCACGGCCTTGGCCTGCCGGCCCAGCCGGGTCAAGAACATCTTCATCTGGCCCACCGTCGTGTTCTGAGCCTCGTCGAGGATCACGAAGGCGTTATTCAAGGTGCGGCCGCGCATGTACGCCAGAGGCGACGCCTCGATGACCCCGCGCGCGGTGTACTTGGTGATGCGCGCCGGTCCGAGTATGTCCACGAGCGCATCGTAGAGCGGACGCAAGTAGGGGTTGATCTTCTCCTGCAGGTCGCCGGGCAAAAAACCGAGCTGTTCGCCGGCTTCGACCGCCGGTCGCACCAGCACGATCCGGTCCACGAGCTGCCGTTTGAGGTAGTCCATCGCCATGACCACCGCCAGAAAAGTCTTGCCGGTCCCTGCCGGACCGATGGCAAATACGACATCGCAAGCGCGGATCACATCGACGTACTTGCGCTGCCCGACAGTCCGCACCCGCACCGCCCGCCGCGTGCCACTCGAGTAGAGGATCGGCTCGTCGGCCGGCTCGGCCGCTTCGGTCGCCTGGTCGCCGGTGCGCCGCGCCCACAGGTAGCCGATGGTCACCGAGTCGATCGCGTGCCCGAGTCTGATGCGCTCGACCAGCTCGCCTACCACATCCTGCATCGCCGTCACCTGATCTGACGAGCCGTTGATGATCATGGTCTGGCCGCGCACGACCAGGGTTCCGTCGAAACGCTCTTCCAGATCGCGCAGGTTGGCGTCGTTGGGCCCCAGCACGCTCAAGTGGTCGACGCGGCCGAGGTCGACGCGTACCTCCTGTCTGTCGCCGGTGTCGGTGCCGCCGGGAGTCGGTGTCATGGACCTGCCTCTTCGCCGCCGCCATCGTCGGCAGCCGGCTCGGCGCGGGGAACAATGCGCAACGACAACTCGGCCAGCTGGTCGGCGCCAATGGGGCCGGGTGCGTGGTCGAGCGGCGAAGCAGCCAGGGTCGTCTTGGGAAAGGCGATGACTTCGCGTAGCGATGGGCTGCCGGTCAGCAGCATCACGATCCGGTCCAGACCGAGCGCGATCCCGCCATGGGGCGGCGCTCCGTAACCGAGGGATTCCAGGAAGAAACCGAACTTGGCCAGGTATTCGTCTGCCGACATGCCGACGATGCGAAAAACCTGCTCCTGCACGTCACGCTGGTGGATCCGGA
>JAUVBS010000274.1 GCA_030591105.1 bacterium
AGTTCAAGGAGAGCGACCGACCATGTTGAGCAAACGCAACCTCTATCTACTGGTGGCCTTCGTCGGCGCGTTGGCGCTGATCAGCTTGCTGCAGCGCCAGAGCCACCAGCGCACCACCGGTCGCGCCAGTAGTGAGACCTTGATCGCCGGCGTATACACCGCGGACGACCTGCAGCGCATCGTCGTGGGGTACGGTACCGATGGTGAAGCGTTGGTGCTCGAACGCCAGACCGACGGCTGGACGGTGGCCACGGCGTGGGGTGCTCCGGCTAGCGGACAACGTATCGATTCTCTGCTCGGGAACCTATCCGGTCTGACCGGCGAGTTCCGCTCCGATGACCGCGGCGTGGTCCCGGACTACGGTTTCACCGACACGACCACCGTGGTGATCACGGCCGAGGGCAATGACCACACGCCAGCCTTCAGCATCGAGGTGGGCAAGAAAGCCGAACGCTCCGTGGGCAATTTCGTCAAGCGACCGGGCGAGAACGCGGTCTATCTGACCAGCAAGGGTGTCTTGAACGACCTCGGCCTGTACAGCGGGCCGGGCCGACCGCAAGCGAAGCACTTCATCGATTTGCAGGCTTACCGTGTCGACCGCAACGAGATCGAAGCGATCACCCTGCATGATGGGGATCAGACGGTCGTATTACGCAAAGACTTTCCCGAACCTGCGACGGCGGCGTCTGATACCATCGACCTCGCGCTAGAACCGGACCGCAGCGTCTACGAGTGGAGATTGCTCCAGCCGTACCGCAAGGCGGCGGCGAAGACCAAGGCCGACGCCGTCCAGGGCGCGCTGGCCAGCCTAAGGGCGATCGACGTGGCCGACCCGGGCGTCGACCGCGCCGTCTATGGCCTGGCGGCCCCCACCCGTACGGCAATCGTCGAGCTACAGGACAGTTCCACGGTGACGATCGCCTTCGGAAGCGAGCGGCAGAGCAGCGACGACCAACCGGCCGGCCGGTACCTGGTCGTCGGCGACGAGCCGACCATCTGGGTGGTAAGCGAATACGTCGTCAACAATGTATTCAAGAACTACGAAGAGCTGTTGCCCGAGGATTGACGCAGTGGCAGACGATCATCCGGCCGTCAGGCGCCACGGTGATGGACGATCGCAGCCAGCGGATTATTCGGTATCGCGAAGCTGCTCGTAGAGCCGACGTTGCTCCGCCGATAGCTCGTCGCTGACGGCAATGACCGTCTCGACGTAGAGGTCGCCACCGGCCGCGCCGTCACGGCCAGGTAAACCCTGACCCCGCAGACGAAACCGGGTGGCGCTGGCGGTGCCGGCCGGTACCTGCAGACGCACCTTGCCGTCCAGAGTCGCCACCTCGATCCGGTCACCCAGGGCCGCCTGCCACGGCGCAATTTCGACGCGCGCGATCAGATCGTGGCCATCGACCCGCAAGCGCGGGTGCGGCTGCAAACGTACGCGCAGGTAGAGATCCCCCGGCGGACCACCGGCCACGCCGTCGCCCCCCTGGTTCTTCAATCGGATGCGTGTCCCATCGGCGATACCCGCCGGTATGGCGACCTTCAAGGAACGAGGACCGCCACCCGGTTTGCTCAACCGTACCGTGCGGCTGGCGCCGCGGGCCGCCTCCTCGAGGGAAACCAGGATCTCCGCCTCGTGATCCTCGCCGGTGCGCGGGCCGCCGCCGGGCGCAAAACCGCCGCCGAATCCGCTGCGGCCACCGAAGTTGCGCCGGTCGCGGCCGGATCGGTGCCCAGCCTCGCCGAAACCACCGCCGAGGCCGCCGAACAGCGCGCTGAAAAAGTCGCTGAAATCACCAAGGTCGTCGGCGCTGCGGCCACCACCGCCGGTATAGTGAAACCCGAAATTCTCATACCCCGGCGGCGGCCGGAAGTCTTGACCGTGCTCCCACGACGGACCGAGGGTATCGTACCGTTCGCGCTTCTGTTGGTCCTTCAGGACCGCGTGCGCTTCGTTGATCTCCTTGAACTTGTCTTCCGCCCCGGACTCCTGGTTGACGTCCGGATGGTACTTGCGCGCCAGCTTGCGAAACGCCTTGGTGATCTGCTCTGCGCTCGCATCGCGAGGAACACCGAGAATCTGGTAGTAATCCTTGTATGTGACACTCATATCATTTCACCTCGCAGGCAATGTATACACACACCGGTCGGTTCGTCCAGTTCCGCGGCCTCAGCCCATCCATCAAGGAGTGTACCCACTGCCGGACCGTAACCGCTGGCGCAGGAAGTCCCATCGATAACCTGACTTGTAAGCACCTCGGGCGTAAATCGCACCGCAGCGACCGACGGCGACAACGATGAGTCTAGTGACGTAGCGCCGGAATGTCAGGACAAATTGGCGTGTTTTTGGAGTGTGCCGCCGCGATCGATGGTACCGCGCCGACTCGCCAGCTAACCCCGCGGTATTCTTGAAGAACACCACGTATGTGCTATTGTTGGAGCCAACGATGTCTCTGCCCACCGGTCCCGTCACTCAGGAGGAGCGCGTTGAGCGTCCATGGCTCTGATGGCCGTCCTGCCGAACCCGATGGCCGCGGCTTATTGCTGCGCCACGGTACCGTACTCGATTATTTCCCGGCGGCGCTCGACGCGGACGCTGCGCCTCGGGTCGAGACCGTCGATGTGCGCATCGCCGATGGCCGCGTCGTCGAACGTGGTACCGGTCTGACACCCAACCAGGACGAGCAGGTGCTCGATCTGGACGGCGTGACCGTCATGCCGGGCAACGTCAATGCGCATACACACCTCTACTCGGCCTTCGCGGCAGGCATGCCGCTGCCGAAGCGCCCCATGGAAACATTCACCGACACGTTGACGGAATTCTGGTGGCCCTACGATCGTGCCCTCGACTCAGAAGCGGTCTACCTGTGTGCGCTGGCCGGTTGCTGGGACGCCGTCCGCTGCGGTACGACATTGCTGTTCGATCACCACAGCAGCTTGAGCTATGTGGACGAGTCGCTCGACCGGGTCGAACAAGCGCTCACCGAAATCGGCCTGCGCGCCTGCCTCTGCTACGAAGTGACCGACCGCGGTGGCAAGGGGCTGCGGGACATCATGCTGCAGGAGAACGAACGCTATTTGCAAAAACTGCGGGACAACCCCCAACGGGGTGTGGCCCGCTTCCGCGGTATGGTTGGCGCCCACGCCAGTTTCACCCTCGAGGAGCGTACGCTCGAGCTGATCGCAGGTATCTGTCAGCGTCAAGCGGCGCCCGTCCACATGCATCTGGCCGAGGGAACGACCGACCGCGAAGTGAGCCAGGAACACGGCTGGAAGGATCCGCTCGACCGTCTGGTGCAGTTCGGTCTGGTGCGTAAAGGGAGCCTCTTCGTGCACGGCGTCGACCTCTCTCCTCTCGACATGCAGACCCTCGGCGAGCGCGAAGCGTGGCTGATACACTGCGGACGCTCGAACATGCACAGCCGCGTCGGCCGGGCACCGGTCGACCGTTTCCCCGCCAGATGCGCGTTGGGGACCGATGGACTCGACGATAACATGTGGGGCGAGTTGCGTACGACGTTCTTCCGGGGCAACGAAGGCGGCCGCGGTCCGTTGGGTTACGACGGAGCGATCCGCTTCTGGCTGGGCAACTACCGCCTCGCCCGCGAGGTCTTCGGTGAAGCGTTCGGCTCGCTCGACGTCGGCGCCCCGGCTGATTTCATCATCCTCGAGAACTTCCAGAAGACACCGCTGACCACCGAGACCTGGCTGAGTCACCTGCTCTACGACTTCCACCCGTGGGATATCGACGCGGTGTACGTCGGCGGCCGGCGAGTCTACAAGAACGGTGACTCGGCGCCCATCGAGACGTCGGCTTTGCATGAGGTTGCGGGACGGATCTGGCGGGCGATGGGGCGGGAGTAAGTCACGCGGTTTGCTTCTTCCGGATTGTCTGAGTGGATAGAGGCTTGGGGGGGGGGGGGGGGGGGGGGGGGGGGGGGGGGGGGGGGGGGG
>JAUVBS010000254.1 GCA_030591105.1 bacterium
CCAGGCAACTCATCTCCGGCAGCCGACTCGGCGCCGGCTGACGGTTCATTGCCACCTGCCAATTCATCGCCACCTACCAATTCATCGCCACCTACCAGGTCACTGCCACCCGCCAATTCATCGCCGGCTGACAACTCATCACCAGCCGCCAATTCATCGCCGACTGATGCCGTCGGCGCAGATACCACCGACTCCGGGACCATCGCGCCCCGCCTGGGTGTCGATTCGCGGTCCATGAACTTGACGTAGTAGATACCCGCCGCCAGCGCACAGACCACAAACGCGGCGGTGAGCCACCAGAAGACGCCCGATGTGCGGCGGGACGTATCTCGAGCCGACCAGAAATCTTTGGATTTCCCGTCGGCATCGCTCGCATCGGTAGTCTCGCTGGTGCCGGCAGGAGCGGTTGCAGCCGCAGTCGTGTCGCGGCCGGCGGATTCGGCAGTCGCTGCCGCTTCGACCGCCTCGACGGTTTTCTCGGTCGCCTGCGCCAAGTCCGGATCGCTCGTCACCGCGGCACTGCCGGTCGATTCGGGCGTCGTCTTAGCGACGGTCGGTCTACCCGGATCCACCGCAGCCGTGTCGCCGACCGGACGCAGCCGGGCCGCGACCGCGTCGTCGGCTTCGGATCCGAAACCGATCAATCCCGTCAACTCGATACCGCGATCACCCAGCCAGTCGATCGCTTCCTGAGCGGCCTTGGCCGAACGGCTGCTCTGATCCCAGCCGAGCAACCGGATCTGGGCACACGCGGCCCACGGTTGACCCTGCTCCCCCGCCGGGATGATCACCAGAATATCGTCGGCCCGGCGGCGCAGGCGTCCGAGTAGTTCGTCGATCTCCTGTTCGGTAACTTGGGTCGGGCAGAAGCTGCCCACGCCTATCATGAGGCTCTTGCGGCCCGGCAATTCCATGGGAATGCTGCAGGTCATGAGCGACGCACCGTACCGCACTAGATCGATCCAGCCCTCGAGTTCGAAACGGCCCGCCCACCGCGTCAAGTCGGGATGGTGATCGTCGCCGTCGATCAAAATCACCGACTGGCCGCGTTCGGCAAGGACCGTCGCACAGTTCAGCGCGGCTGCCACCGCCACGGCGCTCTGGCCGCTTTCGGCGATAAAGGCCCACACGCGTGGAGCAGCCTTACCACCCATGATGACGTCGACTTGACCGCCGAGGGTCGACTGGTCGATGATGCGCTTCGCATCGTCCCAGAAACCCTTGCCGCCCTTGAGATCCAGTTCGGTCCGCGACAGGCTGGTGCGATAGAGGGGCAACCCTCCCACAGTAGTTTCGGTACTCTCTTTACTCATGGAATCACGCCTTCCCTTTGCGCTGATCTAACCGGTCGTCGCGACTACCGATCGTTACCGGTACCGAGTCCGAGTGCTCGCCATGCCGTCCGGAACGCCGCGGCCACCAGCGGCAGCTCGTCCGCAGCGATGCTACGCAGATCGACCGCCAGTCCTTCCTGGCCGATACGCCCAACCAGGGCGGGATCACCCCGGCGTAACCGGGCGTAACAAGCTTCGAGTTCCTGCTTAGGCCCTTTCCATAACAGATTGCAAGAAGGGACATTGACATTCGAATAGGACCCGCCACCCACACTCGCCGATCCTTCTCCCACGCTGGCCTCCCAGCCGGCAGGGGCATCCGGTGTGAGGGCGACGACTAGCTGTCGGGCCCGCTCCTGGAGTTCAGAGACCGGCAGCGCCAACTGATTTAGGGTCGGGATATCGGGCCTCTCTTCGGCCGCGAGGTAGAGCGTCAGGACGGCATCGAGAGCTGCCAGAGTGGTCTTGTCGACGCGCAGCGCGCGCCGCATCGGATGCCCGCGCAGAGCAGCGATCAGCTCGCGCCGCCCGAGCACGATTCCGGCCTGGCAGCCACCGAGCAGTTTATCCCCGCTACAGGTGACCAGGTCCGGCCCCGCCGCGACGTCGGCGCTCAACGTCTGCTCCTGCGGCGGCAGCCCCAACTCGGCAAACGGGTATAACGCTCCACTACCGGCGTCGTAAATCAGCCGACAGTCATGTTCGGCACAGAGCGGTGCCAGTTCGGCCAGGCTCGCCTCTTCGACAAAGCCCTCGACGCGAAAATTGCTGCGGTGCACTTTCATCACGGTGGCGCCCGGCTCCATGACCTGCAGGTAATCCCGTACGCTGGTGCGGTTGGTCGTCCCGATCTCGACCAGCTCGCAACCGGTCTCGGCAAGTATCTCGTGCAGACGGAAACTCCCGCCGATGGCCACCACTTCGCCTCGTGAGAGGATCAATTTCCCTCCCTGAGTGCAGTGGCGCGCCGCCAGCCAGACCGCCGCGGCATTGTTGTTCACGATCAGGGCATCTTCGGCGCCGGTCAAGAGGGCAGCCTTGCGCTCGACCTTGCGACCGCGGTGTCCACGTTCGGCCGTCTCCAGAACGAATTCCAGATCGCTGTTGTGACGCGCGGCTCGCGCCGCCCACTCGACAGCCAGTTCCGGATAATTCGTTCGGCCCAGATTGGTGTGGACCACCACCCCCGTTCCGTTCAATACGCGGGTCAGCGTCGGTTGCAGCAGCTGCTCACGCTCGCCCTTGAGCAGAGCGACCGCTTCGATCAGCAGCGCGGCCTTGCCACCGGCAGGCGCCCGCTCCTCGAGCAGCAGACGTTCACGTAGGGTAGCCACCACGCTCTGGGCCACACGAGTCATCCAGACACGTTGGCGTCCCGTCAGCAACGGGACGATCTCCGGATGGTCTAGCAGAGCCGAGACCGATGGCAATTCGCGCAGAACAGTCCGAGACATGGGCGGTGGATCCTCACACGGTCGGTTCGTGCCACGGCGCATCATGGCGATCCGGAAGGCCTCCTGCCTTCACAGGGCAGCAAAGTTATCAAAAGCAGATGATTCTGTCCAGGCAGTGGCGCCATCGGGCCTAGACAGTCACCGACCCCTTCCGTACCCTCGGCCGTACGAAGGAGGTTAGCATGTTTATTGCCGGGCGATTACGATGGACAGCTCACCTGCTACCCGCGATGACGGTTACGCTCCTGGGCTGGCTCGTCTCGTGCGGCGGTCCGTCCCGGCCCCCGGCCGATACGGCCGAGATCCCAGGATACCTTCAGCTCCGCGAGCAGGTCGGCGATTTCGACTTCGCTCCGTTGCGCGGTCGGAGCATCGTGATCGACCCCGGACACGGCGGACACTTCCGGGGCGCAGTCGGCCCCGATGGTCTGACCGAAGCCTCGGTCAACCTGGGCGTCGCACTCTACCTGCGGGGCCTGCTCGAGTGGGCCGGAGCCACTGTGTGGCTGACCCGCACGGCCGACTATGACCTGCTCACTGCGGCCGACTCGTCCCTCACGACCGACCTCGCCGCCCGTATCGCGATCGTCGATTCGTTACGACCAGACGTATTTCTCTCCATCCACCACAACAGTACCGCGTCGCGTGACCCCGACATCAACGAGACCCAGACCTATTACCCGATCGGCCGTGACGGGACCGATCTGGAGCTGGCCCGCGCCATCCACAAGCACCTCGTACGCAACCTCGAAATCTCACCGGCGAAGATCATGCCGGGCAATTTCTACGTTCTGCGTCACAGCCCGGTACCGGCGGTTCTCGGCGAGCCGGCAATGATCTCCAACCCGGTGATCGAAGGGCGCTTGAGTCTGGCGCGCAGTCACGAGCTGGAAGCGACCGCTTACTTCCTCGGGCTGCTGGAGTACTTCGCAGGTGGCGTACCACGGCTCGTCACCGCCGCCCCTGACACGTTACACCTGGCCGCCGGTCAACCGGTAGTCTGGACCTTCGCTGCCGGCGCCGCTGGTGCACCCGGTCTGGATCCACAATCGGTACAACTTCAGGTCGATGGCGTACTGCAGCCGGTGACCATCGATCCGAACGGGCGGACAATACTCTGGTATCCCCGCGGCGAGAATCTGGCCGGTTGGCACCGTCTGGAGCTGTCTGCCGGTAACCTGGCGAGCCGTTCGGCGCCGGTGTCGGTGGTCACCGTCCACGGCCCGCACGCGCAGCCGTGGCAGTTCGATCTGGTGTACGAATCCGAGAACCACGACGACCGAGATGCCAGACGCGTGCTGATTCGTTGGGTGAGTCCGCAGCCTCTGACGGCGCTACACAGGTTACGGCTGGTC
>JAUVBS010000199.1 GCA_030591105.1 bacterium
AGGTGCACTGTCCGGGTCGGAAAAGCGATCTGCAGATCTAGATCTTCGAGGATGCTCATGATCGCCAGGTTCACGTCCTGCTTGATCGAGAGGTGCTCGGTCCAGTCGGTCGTGCCGGTGAAGCAGTAGACGAAAATGTCGAGGCTCGAGTCGCTGAAGGTCGTGAATTTGACCAGCATGAAGACCTGGTCGATGTCCGGATTGCCACGCAAGTACTCCTCGATACGCGCGACCGCTTCACGCATCTGGCCGACGGTTGCATCGTAAGTCACGCCGAGGTTGAACTTGATACGCCGCTTCGGCATCAGACTGTGGTTCTCGACGGTGGAGTTGGCCAGTTCCTCGTTGGGGATCGAGACGACGGTCTTGGCGAATGTGCGGATGCGTGTCGAGCGCAGACCGATCTCCTCGACCACGCCGTCGGCGCCGTTGAGCGTGATCCAGTCGCCGACGCGGAACGGCCGGTCGATCAGGATCGTGACCGAGCCGAAGAGGTTAGCTATGGTGTCCTTGGCCGCCAGTGCGACGGCCAGCCCACCGATGCCGAGGCCGGCAATCAGGCCGCTGACCGAGTAGCCCAGGTTCTGGGCGACCAGCAGGAAGGCGACGAGTCCGATGAACACCTTCGCGCTCTTGCGGAACAACGGGACCAGCTGATCGTCGAAAGTCGTCTCCGAACGTTCCGCTCTCTCCGCTGCCAACGTCGCCAAGGCGTCCGTCATGCGCGCGGCTGTCCACGCGACCAAGATCGTCGCGGCGGCGACGAAGATCTTGTTGCCCAGGTTCAACCACTCGGGGTAGCTGGGCGCCAGGATCCGGAAAGCGATGTAAGCGCCGATCACCGGTAGAATCTGTCCCAAGGGGCTGATGAGCGCGGCGATCATCTGGTCGTCGGCTTCGGTCTCGGTCCGGCTCGCCAACCTGCCGAGACGGTGGGCAACCACGCGCGTGAACAGCGCGCGCAAGAGGAAGCTCGCCACGATACACGCCAGCGCGGTCAGTAAACGCTCGACGGTCCACGGCCCGATCGGTTGGTTCATCGATTGTAACAGACTGTCCACGATTCCTCCCTGGACTTCGGCTCCGCTGAATGCAGCGGGAGCTGGTGTCGGTCATCACCGGCGGGTTTCGTCAGCCGCCGGCCGGAGCCCGCAGATCGGCGACACTACGACCGGTGATCGTGCTCAACAGCGCGAAGAATATCTCCTGCAGTGCCGATACCTCGTGCCGAGAATAGCCTTCCTGCAGGCCGGCTGCCAGGTAATCGATGAACGCTTCCTTGCGGGCCAGGACGCGCGCCGGTGCGACGAGCATCTGATCCGGATCGTAGTAGAACGGTATCGTCTGTGCGGAGCGATGGGCAGCGTACAGCAGGTGTTGCCGCGCCCGCGCGAACTGTTCCCGCGCCACCTCGGTCAACGCCAGATAGAGCAGCGCCTCGCGGGAGTGTCCCCAGTGCAGCCACAAGTGGCCGGCGTCGACCAAGACGATCGCTTCATCCGGAGCGTTCTGTAGCGAATTGACCCACGCGATGCGTAGGTCATCGTCGAACTCCTGGCCCAGGATCAGGCGCGGCCCGACCGTACCGGCCAGGGCGCTGTACAGTTCCGATCCCATCACCCAACCGACGCCTAACCGGTCGGCCACCTGTGCCGACGCTGGATCCGGCGGTGGCTGCAGCAAGAGCAGGGTTGCCGGCGCAGTGCCGTCGCCGGTCTCGCGGTGCCACGGTAGGGCCGTCAGTGTACGCGCGCTGGCGTAGGCGAGAGCAGTCCTGCGTACGAGCGGATCTGCCGGCAACCCGTCCGCGGTCCGCTCTCCGAGGCGGATCTGCATACCGACAGTACCCACCGTGACCGCCGCGATCGCCAGTAACAGAGCCAGTGGGGCGTGTAGCGGCCAGCGTCGCGGTACCAGTGCAGCGACGGCCAACGCGCCGGCCGGCGCCACCGCGTAAGCCAGGTACGGATAGGTGTGGTGCACCAGCGGCAGCACCGGTGCGAGCGCCAGTAGCGCTGCGAGCAGCGCGGCCGCCGGCAGTCGATCGCCTCGGTTGCGGCTTACTAGCGCCCAACCACCCCACAGTAGCCAAAACGCGCCGCCGCCAGCGGCCATTGGCAGTGTGATGTTGGCCGCGAAACGGGGGCCGATGCTGGCGAGCCACCAGCCGTAGGTGGTCAGATTCGTCGGTACCGCCAGCGCGGATAGAGCGTAGGCATCCTCGGGCCCGGTGGCGAAGCGGCGCAGCACCAGCAGCGATTCGCCGACGGCGGCCAGTGCGATCAACACCAGCACGGCGACAGCCCAACGCCGCGGTGCGCGGGCGGCGCCGGCTCCACCCGCGAACAGGGCGCCAAGCAGCAGTGCCAGGCCCAACCCCGGTTCTTTGGCCAGGATCGATCCGACCGCCAGTGCCAGCGTCGCGACCACGCCCCAGCGGCCGCCGGACAGCCACCGTTCGACCGCTGCCAGCGCCAGCGTCACCGCGAGTAGTTCCTGGCAGCCGGCCGCCCAGTAGAGCGGAGTGAATACCAGCGGCGTGGCCGCGACCAGCAGACCGGCCAACAGCTGAGCCAGCGGTGAGAGGCCGGCGCGCCACGCGATGCGCGCCGTCAAGGCGGCGGCCAAACCGTGCAGCAAGAGACGGGACCAGGTGTAAGGATCGGGGTTCAAGCCGAATAGGGGGTAACAGAGCTGCCAGTAGAGGATCTGGCCCACCAGGCGGGCGGGCGCGCCGTAGGCCTCCGGCGCCGACGCTGCCGCGCGCGCGAGCAGACCCCAGTCGTCCTGGTTCCACCAGGCGCCGAGGGCCGGCAAACGACCCAGCGTCGCGACGCCGAGGCAGACCGCCTGGATCCAGATCGACTTCGGTCCGACGCGCATTTCTACCGCACCGGACGCTTCGGTGTTATCATCGGTCACGGTCAGCGGACCCCCGAGCGGCTGTAGCGAGACTTGTCACCAGGCCGTTCCTTAGCTTAGTTGGACCCGAAATACCGGAACTATCGCCGGCTGCGGCCCGTGTGGGACACCCCATGGTACGCAATGAACCGCGATCTGAACACCCCCGTCGGATGAGGATGAGCGATATGAGACGCAACGTCAGGTTGAATTACGCCGTGGTCACTTTGGCTCTATTTAGTGCAGCGATGGCGTTGACCGTGATCGGCTGTAGCGGGCAGCAGGATGTACCCGAACCGGTGGTCATGGACGAAGCCGAGCACGAGAGCTGGGAGATCGCCCTGGTCGAACATCGCATCGAGAAAAACGAGGCGTTTCAAGACAGCTCCGCGTCACCGCTTCCGCGGTCGGAGTTGCCCGGGTTCGTGGGGTTGAATTACTACTATCCCCAACGCGATCTACGTTTCCAGGTGCCGCTCGAAGCGGTGGCCGGTTCCGATACGATCCACCTCGCCAAGCCAAGTGGGAAACAGGTCGCCTTCCTGCACCGGGGCGATGTGACCGTCGGCCATGCCGGTAAGGCGTACACGCTCGCGGTGTTCGGTCCGGTGGATCCGACCGAGGACGAATACCTCTGGTTACCGTTCTACGACGCCACCAACGAGGACGAGACCTATCCTGGTGGCCGGTACCTCGATTTGGCGCTCGCACCGGACGGGAGTGTCGAGGTCGACTTCAATTTCGCGTACAATCCTCTTTGCGCCTACGATACCGAACGATACAACTGCGCCCTGCCACCGGCGACGAGTCGGCTACCGTTTGCAGTGCCGGCCGGAGAGCTGCGCTGGCGCGTGGATCACCGAGACTGATCGCGACCGGGAGCAAGCGGATTGGAGATCTTCAGCGCCATCGGGCAGTGGACGTGGTTCGCACTGTGGTCGCTGCTGTTGGTGGTCGCCTCTTTGCTCGTCTATCTGGGCCTGGGCGGCAACTTCGTGATCCTGGGCCTGGCGTTCTTGCACGCGTTGGTGACCGGTTTCGACCCCATCGGCTGGCCACTGCTCGCCGTGCTGGCCGGTATCGCGGTCTTCGGTGAGGGAATCGAGTTCGTGCTGGGCACTTTCTACGTCGCGCGGCGCGGCGCCACGCGCGGTGGAGTGGTCCTGGCGTTCGTGGGCGGTCTGGTCGGAGCCATTGTGGGTAACGGTCTGTTGCCGGTGGCCGGCGCGGTGCTCGGCAGTTTCGTCGGAGCGTTCAGTGGGGCCGTGCTCGGAGAGTACCAACACCAGCAGCGCCTCGAACCGAGCCTCAGAGTCGGGACGCACGCGTTCGTCGGTCGTCTGCTCGCCATCCTGGTCAAACACATTCTGGGTTTGGTCATGATCTTCTTGATCCTACGGGCGACCTGGCCCGTCTGACCCGCCCGGTCACTCCTGTCCCCAGGCCATTTCCCGGTTGGCGGCGACGCCCCAGCCGTCGCGACCGACGGCGATCAACCCGAGCGAGTATTCCCGCGGAAAGCGCGTGCAAGCCGCCGCGACTGCGGCGCGGGCGGTCAGGCCGTCGGCCAGCAGATCGTAAACCGCCCGAGCCATGGCCTGGCGGATGATTTCCTCGCCAAATCCAGTGCAAGCCACGGCACCGGCCGGGCCGGCGTAGCACCCGCAACCGAAAATCGGTACGTCGCCGACCCGACCGTCGAGCGTGATACTCGTCCCTCCAGTCGAGAGCGCTGCGGCGAAGTTACCGGCGGCGTCGCGGGCCACCGCGCCGACGGTGTCTCCGGTCTCACCACCGATTACAGCACCCGACCGAGAGGGGTCGAGGTTGCTGTCGGGCGGTGACTCGGGCGGCGGCGTCGGGTAGTTCCACGCCCGCCGCCAGTTGAAATCGTCGTAGCCGCCGCCGGCCTCACCGGCGATCAGACGTGCGATGCGCCGGCGGTACTTG
>JAUVBS010000286.1 GCA_030591105.1 bacterium
CGGCCTGCAGAATTACGCACCGGCGAGAGGCATGATCGACCAGGGCTGCGCCGTCGCCCTCGCCACCGACTTCAATCCCGGTAGCAGTCCCATCCTGTCGCAGCCGCTGATGCAGGCGATCGCCTGCACACAGATGCGCTTGAGTCCCGCCGAAGCGCTGATCGCCACCACACTCAACGCGGCCTGGGCTCTCGGGCGCCACGGTGAAATCGGCTCACTCGCGCCAGGTAAGCGGGCCGACTTCGTGATACTCGATGGTGACGACTACCGCCTGATTCCCTACCGTGCCGGGCACAACCCCGTGCGGGCAGTGTACCGCGCTGGCCGACGTATCGCTGTCTGACCCGAGAAGCCACGATTCCCCCCCCTTAGAGCCGCCGTAGAAATCGTGTAAATTTTGTACTTAACCGCTTGGCCCGAAGCGCGATGTATGGGGACAGCGAGGCCGGATCGACGTACTTGGTAGAACCGCGCATTCAGCCGTGGTATTGCACAATTTGCTCCGCGGGGGTTCGCTCCTTGTCCAAGCTCGGAAAGCTCAAGAAGGAAGCCTATCAGGCCGGTAAGAAGCGTAACTGGCCCGAGGCGATTGCGATCTACGAGCGAATCCTCGAGATCGACAAGAGCAATCCTACGCTCATCAACGAACTGGGTGATGTTTGCCTCAAGAACCAGGAATCGGCCCGAGCGATCTCGCACTTCCTCAACGCGGCGGCGAAGTATCGGCAGACCGGTCTGTTGAACAACGCGGTAGCGATCTACAAGAAAATTCTCCGGCACGACGCCAAGAGCCTCAACGCTCATTGGTATCTGGCCGAGATCCGGGCTTCCCAAGGTCTGCTGGTCGAAGGTCAAGTCCACGCGCTGCAGTTCCTCGAGGCGAGCGACAACCTGCAGAGCGACCTCCAGGAGATCTTTCAAAAACGTTGCCTGAAATTGCTGGGACTCTTTCCCGAGAGTACCGAGGTGCTCGAGCGTCTCTCGGCAATTTTCCACAGCAATGAATTGGCACTCGAACAGCGGCGGGTCGATATACTGCGCGCCTGCATCAAGTACGACTCCGGTGAGGAGGAAGAAGCGCGGGCGGCGATGAACGGGCTGCTGGAGCAGGCGTCGGAACTCTGTAACTACCCCGAATATGCTCAGTGGCAGGGACGCGTTGGTCCTGAGGAGGGCGGTCCCAACTGCGCCGATGTCAACTCCCTCGACCTCGACGGCGCTGCCGGCGTCGCGGTCGGCGGCGTCGCACTCAATGATGTCCCCGACACGGGAGAGGCGATGCCCAGCGAAGCCAGCGTTGACGCCGGCGTCGATCAGGCCATGGACGAAGCCGGCGGGAGCGCCGACGCTAAGACTGCGGTCGAAAACGACACCGCAGTCGCTGCGAGCGACACTGATCGCTCCGAGGATTCGGGCGACTTCGGCGAGGTCGACCTGAACGGATCGATCAGCGATACCCCGGCCGAGGACGCGGCCGACGACAATGGTCGAGTTGAGGTGCCAACCGATTTCGGCGCGGTCGACTTGGACCAGACGGCCGGCGAGACGGTGACCGAGACGGTGACCGAGACGGCGGCTGCAGTCGAGGCCAGTGGCGCTGTCGAGCCAGCTGACGACGGTGACACCGCCGCAGTGGACATCGGCGAGGCTGCAGCTTCTGCTGACACGACCGAAGACACCGACTCGGACGAGGCCAAAGACGATGACGGCTGTTTCAATATCGACGTCGACTTCGGTGCAAGTCTCGATGATCTGGCCGAGGCCGCTGCTGCCGCGGCGGGTAAGGACAACGACGAAGCGGAATCTGCAGCGTAAATCAAGACCTATGATGCGGCCGCAGCCGCTGCGGTCGTTGACGCCGCTGAAACCGTCGCGACGGTCGATTCTGTTGAGAGCGTGCCCGCAAAGCCAGCCGCTGCAGAAAGCGGTCACGTGGACTTGCTGGCGGAGATCTTGGCCGAAGACCAACAGGACGAGCAGACCGGACCGAATCGTGAGGTCGACACCATCACCAGTGAAATCGGTCAGATGGTCTGCCCCGGTACCGACGACGAAGATCCGTCCAGCCTTTACGCAAAGGGCATGGTCTACCTCGAGATGGGACTCTTCGAGCAGGCTTGTGAATGTTTCGAGCGTTCGAGTGAAGCGCCAGAAGAAGCACTGCGCTCGTTCGAGATGTGGGGCATCGCGCTGGTTCGCTCCGGGAGTATCGCCGAGGCGATCAAGGTACTCGAAGGTGCGCTGGAGGTGCCGGTGGATAAGGCGGCCGATCAGTTGGGTCTGCTCTACCAGTTGGGCCGAGCCCACGAAACAGCCGACCACGAGGACGATGCCCGCGATTACTTCGAACGCGTCCAAGCGGTCGAACCCTCATTTCTCGATGTCGGCCAGCGATTGGCGACCCTCGCGACGACTTAGAACTCGCTTCAACACCATCGATTACTACGAACGGCTGCCGTGGCACGCGGCCGGCCAAAAGAACCCGGCCGGGCGGAACTCTTGCTCGTTGCCGGACATTCTTCTAAGATGCCGCCATGCAATCAGTCGAGGAAAGAGGTGCCAACCTGATCCGGATCCGGCAAGCGGTGTTGCTGGGCCTTTTCACGGGTACAGCTATCGGTTCGGGATTCTTGCTCAGCGGAATTCCGAACGTCGAGACGATGACGCTGGTGACAGCGGTCGCCGGTGCTGCCCTCGGCGCGCGTGCCGGGAGCGTCGTCGGCGTTCTGGCAGCCGCCGCGTATTCACTCGGCAATCCTTACGGAGTGCCGGTGCCCGCGTTGCTGGCGGCTCAGTGTATCGGATTGGGTGCAGCGGGGGTGGTCGGAGCGGTTGCTGGGCGTGCGGTGGCGAGGCGACAGGTTGCCGGTAAGCGCCGCCGGGCGGCCGTAACCGCGGCGATCGCCGGTCTGGTGGCGACACTGCTATTCGCTGGGTTGACCAACCTGGCGAGTGCCGTCGCTTTCGGTCTGGACCTGCGCGTGGTGTTGGCCGGAGGTATACCTTTCGCATTGATTCACTCGGTCAGCAACGTGGTTCTGTTTGCGACGCTTTTTCCGGTCCTCGCGCCTCGGGCGCGTTTACTCGCGGGCGCAGCATTGCGTGGTCGCACGACCGCTGGCATACTGCTCTGCCTGGTCGGCTGCTTGAGCGCCGGTCCGGGTCAGGCCGATACCGGTGCAGCTGCGGCGACCGATACGCTCGACGTTGGCACTGCTGTTGCCGACACCGTCGCCGGTAGTGCCGCGGTCGCCGATACAATTGCTACCGGTGCTGCGGCCAGTGACAGTCTGGTGACCGACGGCACCGGTATTCCGGCGGCAGCGACGCGGTCGACGGACCATTATGTACCGGGCTGGCAACGGCCGTTGTGGGATCCGTTCTTTCCGGCGCTAAATGAGAATATCGGCCGCAAGACGCGCTGGTTGCAGGCTCCCGACGGCGGTCTTGGCTCGGCTCTGGTGTATCTGAACGAGGTAGGCACTGCACCACAGCCGTTGCTGCTGCGCAATGGCATTCCGCTTCTGACCGGCCACCGGCTGGCCGACGACCAGTGGACCTACCCAATCATCGGTCTGGAGTTGGGCCGCGTCGCATACGGGCGGGACGGTTGGGGCGGTACCGATGGTGTGATCGATTTGACCAACAGTGAAGAAGGCAGTGCCGCGCACCACGCCGATGAAGCGGTCGCCGACACTCGTTGGTTCAAGGGTCCCCACGAGACCTACTTGCGCGCGCTCTTTCTGCAGACCCCCGCGGCGCCGTGGCAGTTCGCGTTCGGGTTCGAGGAGATCCTCGACAACGAGGGCTACGACTTCCGCGTACCGGGCGACCACA
>JAUVBS010000368.1 GCA_030591105.1 bacterium
CGGTGCAGCGTACCGACCGCCGAGGTGATGCCGCCTGCGATGCGGAAACCGAAAAACATCGCAAACAGCTCGATGATCAGAAACAGGCTGGCTACCAGCGCGACGACGGCCAGCCACGCGATGTTGAAATTCTGCTCGCCGCCGAAGAACTCCTCCTGCAGACCGCTGAGGCCGACCTTCAATACGAGCACGCGCTCGTCGGTAACGAACCCGGTCGTACCGTCGGTGCGTAGCACGCCGAGCAACGCACCTCCGAAATAAAGCTGGTCGTACCAACGCTCGGCCTGTTGAGGATTCGCGATGGCCGCATCACTGACCGATTCGGGCCCGGCTGCCGGCGACCCGGTCAACGCGATGAAATCATCGTCGGTGTCGTCTCCGATACCGAACGACACGTCGGCCTTCACGACTGCGGCCAGACGATTGAGGGCCGCCTGGTCGACCAACCAACCACACAGACCGATCCTCTCTTCGTCGAGACCGCTCACCCGCAGCAGCCAGGTCTGCTCGTCGATCCGGAAGTACGCCGTCGTGTCGGTCGGTAGCCACCGGGTCGGCTCCTCGTCTTCCTGATCACCAAACGTGAATGACATATTGCGTTCTTCATCCGCGTCGTCTTTGGCACCAGGGACGGCTTCGGGTTTGGCTTCGGATGTGCCTTTGCGTTTGGATTCGGGTTTGGCTTCGGATGTGGCTTCGCGTTCGGCTTCGGGTTTGGCTTCAGGCTCGGCTTCAGGCTCGGCTTCGCGCTCACCTTTTGCTTCGACCCCGGTCACTGCCCTGGTCGGTAACGGTTGCCCCACTCGCGCGGCTCTCAGATCAGCAGCCAACCGCGCCGTCCAGCGGGGTGCGGCGATCGTAACGGCCGCCTCGCCCCCGCCACCCGAGGCGACCCGGCCGGCCCCTTCGCTCCACACGAAACCGGGCGTGAACGGATCGCCCGTCAGATCGACCCCTCGGTCGGCCATCGCCGCCCAGGCGTTCATCATATCGCGGGCGCGGGTGGCCCGGCTGCCGCCGAGAGCGCCATACAGAATCAGTGCGCCGAGCAGGACGACCAACGCCAGCGGCACCAGGCCAAGCAGCGCGGCACTCGTGGCGAGTTTCGGCCGCAGCCGCATGAAGTGCAGCCGCATGTGGATCACGAGGTTCCAGAGCGAGAAGATCCAGAACAGAATCGACGCAACCCGCGCGAAGATGCCCAGGTTCCAGGCCAGCCCGACCGGATAGACGGCTTCTTCGTAACCAGGACCCTGGGGTATGGCGATCAGCAGGATCAGTGTCAACAATCCCAGACCGAAGGCTCGCGCCCGCCGCCCACTCGTCAGGTGGCGGTACGGCAGATAGCGGCGCATCACCAGAAAGACGATCGCCATACCGATCGCCAAGTAGCGACCCAACGGATGACTGCCGGCGACCAGTAGCGCCACACCACCCAGGCCGAGCCACACCAGCCACACACGGCGCCAGGCACTGTCCAGCAACAAGAACCTTACCGATTGCACCCACCCGGCGGCCAGGAACAAGGTGGCCACCAGGGTGGCCGCGGCGCCGCCGCCGGACCACACCCGCGTCACGATGGCCCCGACGCAACCGAGACCCGCCGCGGTCAACACCAGCCGCCACGCAGGGTCGTTCAACGGCGAGCGCCGGCGGCTCCGCGTCGCAGCGTGAGTGAAGTCGGAATAGTCGCTTTTTTTGTCGGTCCGGTGCGCGTTGTCAATCACCGTATACCGTGCTCCTTCTTGTACGCCTCCCAGTTCTCCTTCAAATCGATGAACGCGTCGAAATCGCCCGTTAGAAACGGGTTGTGTGCGCGTTCGTGAGCGATGCTCGAATGGCGCATGCTTCCCTCGCCACCGTAGTAGTCATGGCCGGGAAAGACCACGGTTTCGTCGGGCATACGCAGAATCTTCGCGAGCGATTTCCACTGCTGTTCGGGCGACGAACCGGGAAAGAACGGACCGGTGCCACCCACCTTGCCGCAGAACAGCAAGTCGCCGGTCACCAGACGCCCCTCACACAGGTAGCAGACGTGGTCCGGCGCATGGCCGGGCGTACCGACGGCCTCGACGACGAGGTCGCCAACGCCGATCTGCTCACCGTCGGTGACCACCCGCGCGCCCGCGGCGACATCGGCAGTCCCGGCATAGACATCGGCTCCAGTCGCTTGGGCCAGCTGTTCGACACCACCGACATGATCGCTGTGGCCGTGGGTGACCAGGATGTGCGTGATCTTGAGCCCGTGCTCCTCGGCGATGGCTTTCAGCTCGTCGGGCGCAAAACCCGGATCGACGGCCGCCGCCTTTCCGGTAACCGGATCGCCGATCAGGTAGCAGAAATTACGGTCGCCACCGAGATGTAGTTGCAAGAAGGTCACGCGTTCGTCGCTGTGCTCTTCGATCATTCCGTGCTCCTTCGTCCGGAAACTGGTGGCAGACTAGCGCTCGCTGGTGTTGCCGGCGCCGCCAGTATCGCTAGCATCGCCGGCACGGCCAGTACCGCTGGCACCGCCGACACCGCCATCGCCCTCGATCCGCGTCAGTAACGCGACCGCCATGGCGCTGACGCATTCACCGCGTCCCTCTGGTCCGAGGCCTTCGCCGCGGGTCGCCTTGACGCTCACCGCCTCGATGTCGACCCCGAGCGCGGTCGCCAACCGACCGACCATCTCCGCCGCGCGCGGAGCGATGTGGGGCTGTTCAGTAAATACAGTGCAATCGATGTTGACGACCCGCCAACCGGCGTCGGCGGCCTTCGCAACGCAGCGACGTAAAAGGTCGATACTATCGGCACCCTCCCAGGTGGGATCGGTATCCGGGAAGTGGCGGCCGATATCGCCCAGCGCCGCCGCGCCCAGGATCGCGTCGGTCACGGCATGGCAAACCGCGTCGCCGTCGGAATGGCCGAGTGGTCCGACCGGGCAGTCGTCGAAAAGCACCCCACCTAGGATGCAAGGTCGGCCGTCGGTCAACACGTGCCGGTCGAAACCGAGTCC
>JAUVBS010000477.1 GCA_030591105.1 bacterium
ACGGCGAGGGCCGAGCCGGGAGTGTCGACGAAACCGACCGGATCCAGCGCGGTCGCGTCGGTCACATCGATGACGCGCAAGCCCGCGCTGCCGGCGGCCAAGTACGCGTGAGCACCGCTCACGGCGACACCGCGGGCACTGCCCGGCGTACGCAATTCGCCGACCTCGATGGGCGTCGAGAGATCGGATATGTCGATCACGTGTAAACCCACACCGCTGTCAGCGACGTACGCGTGGCCGCCGCCGATACAAACGTCGAAAGCCTCTCCCGCCGTCTCCCAGTAACCGATCTGGTGGGGAGCGGTCGGTTCGGCCACATCGACGACGCGTAAACCAGCGTGATCGTCGGCCAAGTAGGCCCGAGTGCCACTGATCGCGATGTTGTAAGAGCGGGCTGCCGTCGGCAGGAACCCGATCTGCACCGGTGCGCTGGGATTCGTGATGTCGACGATGAGTAGACCGGTATCGCCGTCGGCCACATAGGCGAGGTCGCCGTCGACGGTGACATCGCGTGCACCCCCGGCAGTCGCTAGATAACCGACTTCGGTCGGCTCGTACGGATCGGACACGTCGATCACCCGCAGACCGTCGTAGTCGGCGACGTAGGCGTGATCGCCGGCCACGTCGATACCGAAAGCCAGTCCTGCCGTATCGTAAACACCGATGACTACCGGCTCGCTCGGATCAGCGACATTGAGGATGCGCAGACCCGCGTCCCAGTCCGCCATGTACGCGTAGTAGCCGCTCACGGCGACATCGTACGCGTTACCTCAGGTGTCGTAATAGCCGACCGGCAGCGGCGAGGTCGGATCGGCTATAGACACGATGCGCAGACCGGTGTAGTCGGCGATGTAGGCATAATCACCGCTCACGGCAACGGCGAGGGTCAGCCCCGGGCTGTCGTAATAACCGAGTTCTTCGGGCGCCGCTGGATCGGAGACATCGACGATGCGCAGACCGGCATCGCGGTTCGCCACATAGGCGAGGTCACCGACGACGGCCGCACCGTGGATCAGCCCCGGCAGCAGGATCTGTCCGCGCTTGGACGGCAATTCGGGATCGCTGAAATCGACGATCTCCAGGTAGGAGCCGTTACCGAAGTAGGCCACTTCGGCGACGGCGTGGACGGCACGGCACGGCCCGGCCGCCCAGCGACCCCACAGTGACACGTTCTCGCCATCCTGCGGTGAGAGCGCGATCGATCCGTCCGCCGGCGGGCAATCGTCTCCCCAAGCCGGTGACATGACTCCAGATACAAGAAATATTTGGCTAAATATCAAGACAGCGGCCATTAGACAAATACGATGCCTCATGACAAGGCCCCCACTTCCCAGTGCACAAAGAAACGGTGATGGGCGAATTATATATTCTATCACAAATACCGTCGGAGATACATAATTTTGGCTGTCTGGGCGAGTATTGGCACCAACGAGCCGACCGGCGAGGGCGTTGTGCCGCATTAGCTCCACCCTGGCCCGATCATCTGCTACAATGGCCCCGCAGCTGAAGGGCCCGGCGTGCGCGGGCCGGACATCCGAATCGATTCCGGGAGGCAACCATGCGACGACAGTTACTGCTGGCAGCAGCGCTCCTGATGCTGGGCGCAGCGGCCGGGCAAGCGACACCGCTCGAATGCGTCGTGAACGGCGACTTCGAACAGGAACTCGAGGTCGGCTGGCAACAACTCGACGCAGCCACCAACGCGGCCATCGCTCGCAACGCCGATCTGGACGATGATCCCGACCACGAACTCGGCCTGCGTTTCGATAACGGTGTCGGCGAGATATCGGTCTGGCAGCGCCTGGCCATCCCCGATACCGACCTGGACATCGCGACCACCCTCCGGGCACGCGCCAGCGGTAGCGGCGGCGCCTGGGTCGCAGCCGGTTTCGGCCTGAGCTACCTCGACCGGAACCTGGTCGTCCTGGGCCAGACCTTCATCGGCCGCATGAGTTCGGACTGCCCCTGGTATGACTCGCCGACCTTGCACCTCGTCACCTCCGCTGACGACGAGTGGGAACAGCACAGTTTCAACCTGAACGACGAGCTGGCAAATCTGCCCGGCGTCGATCCCAGCGAGATCATGTATCTGGAAGTGGAGGTTTACTCCACAGCGGAGAACTGCTGAGGCGGCTATCTGACGGCGGAGGTCTCCGCCGACG
>JAUVBS010000312.1 GCA_030591105.1 bacterium
GCGCTGAGCAAGCGGTACCAACACATCCACGTCGAGGAACCAGCGCTGCTCCGGCGCCGGGTAGACGTCGATGGCCAGGGCAGCCCCCTTGAGCAAGAGCGGCCGGCAATCCGCTACCTCGAGGGCCGGTAATATGCGTTCGAGTTCCAGCAACATGACAGCGGTACGCAAGCCGGCATCGCGCACCTCGCTGGCCAGCGCGTCGCGGTGTTGCGCTGGCAGCGCTCCGGCCAGAAGCAGCGGACCCAATACGGTGACGACGTGATGATCGCGCAACAACGCGAGCAAGCGGTCCCAGTCCAGACCGTCGGGCGGCGCGCCGGCGACGGTGTCGCCTGCGAGCCAGGTGCGGGTCAATTCTCGGAGATAACGTGTTTCCGGTGGCATCGCCTCTCCCGAGCAGACTGTGAACATTCGTACCGAGACGATGCAAAGGACCCCCCGGTTGGCAAGTGCAAGGACCCCTCGGGGGGTCTTTTATCGGTCGGCGACCGCCCGGGCCCAGCCGGTTAGCAAACGCAAGGCCCCCCGGGGGGTCTTTTCATTCCAGCGCCAGCAACCTTTGCATCATGACCACGCCCGGGACGGCGTCGGTGATCTTGAAAATCCAGCCCACCAGCACCCGGCCGCGGTGTCCAGTGTCGTCATTTGAACCGCGGCCCGATTATGGTTGATCGTAAAGCGGGCGGCCAGGCTATAATCGCGGACCCGAGAAGGCACGGTGGCGGCCACGAAGCAACACGCATTTTTCGCTGACAACGGTCGCGGGCGGCCGGCCCGAAGCAGCCGGCCCCGAGGCAGCCGGCCCGAGGCGCCGGCCGGCCCGAGCCGACCGGCCCCGAGGCGACAACCGGCCCAACACGACCGCTGCCCGAGGCAGCCGGCCGCCGTGCCGACTGCTCCTGAGTCAACTAGCTCTCGAATCAGCCGATACTACGGAGCGATGACCACTTACGACCAAACCGACGACCGGGAGCAAGCCGCCGCCTGGCTCGATCTGTTGACTGGCGCCGCTCCACCGGGCCGGACGATCGAGTTGCCGGTGCTCAGCGGCAGTATGGCCCCCCTTGTCCCGCTCGGGGCGACATTGCTGGTCGTCACTGCTAGCTGGCGCGAGACCCGCGACGGCGATATCGTGATCCTGCGCGAAGGCACCACGCTGGTGGCACATCGCAGATTGCTGGGCGGTAAGATCGCCGGACGGAGCGTCATCTACCAGAAGGGCGACACCAATGCCACGGGGCAGTGGGTCGACGGTGAGCAGATCGTCGGGCTGGCGACTGGGGTCCGTACCGCCGACGGCGCTCGGACCGATCTGACCACGGCAACGAGCCAAACGTCTGCCCGTCGTCTCGCCCGCCGTAAACTGGTTGCCGATTTACAGTACCGGCTGCTTGCTGCGCCGCGAAGGATACTCGCATGGTTGAAGACCGGTACGAAGAATTCCGACTGAGGGTGGGCGATGCCGTCATCGGCTTGCGTGCGCTCGGTCCACAGTACGTCACGTCGATGGAGTCGTACTTCCAGCAGCCGAGCGACGATGCCGAACCCGACGTTATACTGACGCTAAGCGTTTTCGATCACACCGATCAGCCCCGGATCCCCGCCTCACTCTATACCGTCAAAGAGACCGACACGGGCGGATTCCACATCGCCGACGATCTGGTCCGCTGCCGCTTCGACCCCGCCACCGGGACGGGCGAGTTGTCGGTCAAGGCCGCCCTGCTCGCTGGTCGCAACATGCGCGTTTTCGAACAGCTACTGATGCAGGCGTACCATTCAGCGGCGCGGCGGCGCGGACTGCCGGGCCAGCTCGTACACTCAGCCGGCGTGATCCGCGACGGCCGTGGTTACCTGTTCGTGGGCGAGTCCGGCGCCGGCAAGTCCACCGTGGCCGAGCTGAGCAGTGACCACCACGTGCTCAACGACGAGATCGTCATGGTGACGCCGGACCTCGCGGGTGGTTTGGCCAACAATCTCTCCGGGGACCTTTCCCTACGCGGCACCCCATTCAACGGCTTCTTTACCGGCAAGCAGCCGGGTAGCGCGCCGTTGGTGGCGATCTTCCTCCTCGCGCACGGACCGGCCCACCGCATCCGCGGCGTACCGCGCGCTGAAGCAACGGCGCAGATCACCAGCCAGATCGTGCCGCCGGTGGGCCTAGAAGACGCGCTCGACGGCAAGGCGACCGCCGCAACGCTCGAGACAGCCATCCAGTTGACCGAACGCGTCCCGGTCAAGATCCTGGAATTCCGACCCGATGAGGGATTCTGGACCGCCATCGACGAGTACACACGACACACCGAGGGGTAATCATGGCATCACCGCACCGCATACCGGTTCGGAACGAGGACATCCTGGTCCGTGAGCTCGGTAAGGAGACCGTATTCCTCTCGCCAGACGGCCGCACGATCCATACCCTGGACGAAGTCGGCACGTTCATCTGGGCACAGATCGACGGCCGGACCGACCTCGTTCAGATCGTCGCGGAGATCTGCCGAGTCTTCGCTGTCACGGAGGCAACGGCGGCTGCGGATCTGGACGAACTTGTCACCGAAATGGTGCATAAGGGTTTGGTCACGCTCCAGTCGTAACTGCCAGGGAATACTGCCAGAAAACACTGCCGGGGCTACCGCCACCGTGAATCCGCTTGCCGACCCGCGCGAGAGATTGTTTCTTGAGGAATCACCGTTGCGCTCGAATCCCGTCCCAATCCTGGAGTTACCGCCCATGAGTACCACTGACTTCCGCCGCCGGGTCACCGGTACCCTCTGTCTGATCGGTTTGGCCGCCGGACTCGCCGCCGCCACACCACTGCTGGCCGCGCCGCGCGCCGTCCTCGGTGAACTGTTTTCCGCGGATAACTGAACTTACTGCCCTGCCGCGGTCGCGGGATTCGGTGACTTGAGAGAGGCCTACGGCGAGGACCAATTCCTGGCCATCACCTGGTACACCAATGGGTCGTACGCCGTACCCGAGGGGATGCAGCGGTTCGGCTGGTACGGCTTTAGCGGGACGCCGAGCGCCATGTTCGACGGTACCGAATCGTTGATCGGTGGCCAGGTGGGCGGCTCGATGTTCCCCAGCTACAACCCCATCGTCCTGGGACGGCAAGCGCTCGCCAGCCCGCTGATCATCGACGCAATCTACTTCATCAGCAGTGATGAGATCACGCTGACGGCCCATATCCAGGTCGACCAGACGGTCACGACCGCGGACAACCGGGTCCAATTCGTCATCGCCGAGGACGGCCTGCACGGACAGCACAACATGGGCCTACGCATGCTCAATTACGAATCATTCACTCTGACCGAACCAGGTGAGTCGGTCGTCGTCAGCCGCACTTTCGCGCTCGTGCCGGGCTGGGACGAACCGAATATGGCCTTTTTCGTTTTCGTGCAGAGTCAGACCACCAAGGAAATCCTGCAGGCTGCCCGCGCAGTAGCCGACTACGCCGCGACCATCGTGATCGACGGTGAGCCCGACGGCATCACCGCACCGTGGCAGCTGACCGGACCCAACGGTTTCGACGTGAGCGGAGAAGGTGACGCGACCGTACCGGTCTTTTTCGCCGGCCCCTACACCTTGACCTGGCTCGCTGTCCCCGGCTGGGAGCTGCCGCCGGACAACCCGC
>JAUVBS010000365.1 GCA_030591105.1 bacterium
ACGAGGCGATTGCCTGCGGGCAGATCCTCGGCGACGCCTGGTCCAGCCAGTCGGCCGCGTACCTCTGGTTGCTGGCCTGCGACGATGAGATCGGCGTTGAGGACACGGTCGGAGCGCCGGAATGAGAACGTCGGTCTCGCTGCCAGGGACGCATTGGATCGGATTCTGTGTTAAACTTGTTAAGGAAGCATTTCCTTGCGAGGTGCCCCGGGCGTAGGGGCAGTACCCATAGCCCGCGCGGGCGCGCCGTTGGCCGCCGAAATCGATCTTGCCCCCAATAGCTCTGGAGCGATCATGCAGTCCGATCGTCTGTCTCGTACCCCTCTTGTAGTCGCCCTGTTGGTTCTGTTGGCGCTGGTCGCCGGCGCGCCGGGCCCCGATGTCGGCGCGACGGGCGCCAGCGCATCCGATGCCTCCAGCGACGCGGGTCCGGTCCTCACCGCACGGTTGCAACGAGCGCTTGCCGATCCGGCCTTCGGCGGCCGCGACACCGGCGGTACGCTGGCGGTGTGGGTCTTCTTCACGGACAAAGGGTTGGTCGGTGCTGCGCTGCAGCAGGCGTTCGATCGGGCCGAAGCAGAGCTAACCGAACGCGCGGCGTGGCGGCGGTCCAAGGTCACCGTCGGCCGGCGTCTGGTGGATGGAGATGATCTACCGGTGGCCATCGACTACGTCGCCGCAGTCGGTCAACTGGGGGCGGTACCGCGCCAGGAGAGCCGCTGGCTCAACGCCGCCAGCTTCGACGCCACCGCTGCCCAGGTACGCGCGATGGCCCGTCTGCCGTTCGTCCGGCGGGTCGATCTGGTTCTGAAAATGCGACGGCCCGACTTGCCCGTCGATCCGAGCGCCGCGGCCATGATGCGTGAGTTAGGTGCCGAGGCCGCGCGCAATAACCTCTGGAACATCGATTACGGGGGCAGTCTCGCCGGCCTGGTGCAGATCAACGTGCCACCGGTACACGAAATGGGCATCACCGGCGCGGGTGTGATCGTCGGCATGCTCGATACCGGCTTTAAGACCACCCACGAGGCGCTGGTCGGCGTGCCGGTAATCGCGGTGTACGATTTCATCAACGATGACGACGTGGTGGAGAACGAACCGGGCGATCCTGCGAGTGCGCACAACCACGGCACCAAGACCATGTCGACCTGCCTTGGTTTCTACGCGGGCGAGCTGGTCGGGACGGCGTTCGGTGCCTCGGCAATCCTGGCCAAGACCGAAGACGTGGCCGACGAGCAGCCCATCGAAGAGGACTGGTGGGTGGCCGGGCTCGAGTGGGCCGAGGGCCTCGGGGCAGATGTGATCTCGAGCAGCCTGGGGTACTACGCCTGGTACGAGTTCGAGGATCTCGACGGCAACACAGCGGTCACGACCATCGCGGCCGACCTGGCGGTGGGCCGCGGCGTGGTGGTGGTCAACTCGGCGGGGAACCAGCGCGGCAGTTCGAGTTTCCCCTACATCATCACCCCGGCTGACGGCGACAGCGTGATCGCCGTGGGTGCGGTCGATCTCGAGGACGATTACGCCTCGTTCTCCTCTCCCGGTCCGACCGCCGACGGCCGCATCAAACCGGATGTCGCCGCCCTCGGCGTCCAGGACTATGTGGCCGACCCGGGCGATGATCACGGTTACGGCACCGCTTCGGGCACCTCGTTCAGCTGTCCGCTGACCGCGGGGGTCGCGGCGCTGATCCTCTCCCGCGTGCCGAGCCTCACGCCGATCCAGGTCCGCGAGGCACTGCGCATGACCGCCGACCGCGCCGACGCCCCGGACAACGACTTTGGCTGGGGCATCCTCGACGCCTACGCGGCGGTCACTTATTTCGGTGCGGTGATCGTGCACGATCCTCTGGAGGATACCCAGGACACCGACGGTCCGTATCCGATCATCTGCACCATGACCGATCGCGTCGCCCTCTTGCCGGACCAGCTCTTCGTCCACTACCGGACCGACGCCGGGTCGTGGACTGCGCTACCGCTGGTGCCGGCGGGCCAGGACCTGTTCACGGCGTCTATCGCTGGCCAGCCGGCCGGCACGACCATCGACTACTACCTCACCGCAACCGACGAACTGGGTGTCACGTCGGCCCTGCCGCCGTTCGCTCCGGAGACCTTCTTCACCTTCGCGGTGGAGTCCGATCTGACTGCGGTCGGTCCGCTGCCCGCACGCGGTTTCGACCTGGCGGCCAACTATCCCAATCCGTTCAATCCCAGCACCCAGATCCGCTTCGACCTGGCGCGGGCGGCACAGGTCAGGCTGACGATCTTCGACCTGCACGGACGCCTGGTGCGCCGCTTGCTCGACGAACAGCGAGCCGCTGGTAGCCACGAAGTACGCTGGGACGGTCGGAACGACGCCGGCCGCGACATGCCGAGCGACAGTTACCTCTACCGCCTGAACGTTGACGGTATGGCAGCGCAGCGGAAGATGTTGCTTCTGCGGTGATGTAACCGCCCGCGTTGACCACAGCCGCCACTGCCGTTAGAGTGAACTTCACCCGGGATTGACCCGGGTCAAGGGCTGACTCACGACCGCCGCGCCTGGACCGGCTTTTTCGCACACCGGATGGACCACCGTGACCAAGAGCAAGAAGAAGTTCGTTTGCAACTCGTGTGGAGCCGAGGAGATTCGCTGGCTCGGTCGCTGCCCGGCGTGCGGCGAGTGGAACAGCTTCAAGGAAGTGCGCGTGGCGCCGCCGAGCGGACCAGCCAAGGGAGCGCGGGGCTACGCGTCGGCCACCGGTCGCGATGCGCTGTCGAAATTTGCTGGCCAGAGGGGCCGCGGGGCTCACCGATCCGGCCGCGGCGCGGCGGGTGCAGGGCGAGCGGGCGGCGGTTCGGTTGCCGGCGGTTCAATTGGCGCCGGTTCGTTTGGCTCCGGTTCGTTGCGTGTTGGCGCTGCCGACGTCGATCCCAACGGTGCCGTGCGTCCGCAGTTGCTGGCTCGATTCGAGTCGGCCGAGACCCGCCGGCTCGCCGTCGAACCGCAAGAGGTTGCCCGTGTTCTGGGTGGTGGGTTGGTCGAG
>JAUVBS010000107.1 GCA_030591105.1 bacterium
GATCCGGATTACCTCGATGAAGCCGGCCAGGCCGATCCCTGGCTGGAAATCCTGAACATCGGCCCCGAATCCGTGTCCCTTGCCCGCTACCACCTGGCGCCGGCCGAAGATGCGCCGACGCCCTGGGCCCTGCCAGACGTCACCCTAGCGGCAGGGGAACGCCTGATCGTGTGGATCGACGGCCAGCCCGAGCAGGGCGACACCCATGCCTCGTTCCATGTGAATGACGGCGATGCGGTCTATCTACTCGGCGCTGCTCCGCAATACGAGCCCATCGACCGGGTGATCCGCGAGCAGCTCGTCCCTGGTTATTCGAGCAGTCGTCATCCCGACGGCTGGGTGCAGTGGGGTGTGGCGCCGGCGACTCCGGCCGCCAGCAACGGGGATCACCTACCGGCTGAACTACCGCCATTGCTGATCAACGAATTTCTGGCCAGCAACGACACGACCCTGGCCGACGAGTTCGGGGAGTTCGACGACTGGGTGGAGATTCTCAATGTAGGCGACCAGGCGTTGAATCTGGCGGGCCTGCGTCTGAGCGACGACGTGGCGGCGCCGGCCCGGTGGACCTTTCCGGAGGTCACGCTGGCCGCTGGCGAATATCTGTTGGTCTGGTGCGACGACGATCCGGAGCAGGGTCCTTTGCACACCAACTTCAAGCTGAACGCCAGTGGTGAGACCATCCTGCTGTCAACTACTACCGCTAACGACCTGCGACCCATCGACCAGATCGATTTCGGCGAGCAGAGCACGGACGTGTCCTATGGACGCTATCCGGACGGCAGCGAGACCTGGGTCTACTTCGTCGTACCGACGCCGGGGGCTGCTAACATTCCTGTGACGGCAGCGCCCGAGGCGCCGGCGACACTGCCGGCCGGTTTTTACTACGAGGGTAGTCACCCCAATCCATTCAACGCGGCAACGACCCTCGTTTTCTCCCTGCCAACCGACGGTACCGTGTCCCTGCGCATCTATGATCTGGCGGGCCGGCTCGTGCGCAACCTGGACACCGGTAGGCTGACCGCTGGACGGCACGAAATGACCTGGGACGGGCGCGACGACACGGGGCGTACCGCTGCGAGCGGGGCTTACCTTCTGCGGCTGGGCTGGGCGGATCGTGTCGTTAACGGTCGCTTGCTACTGACAAAATGAGCAGCTGCTGGTGACCGGACTATGAACCTGTGAATCGTCACGACTTCACTTGGCTCTTTGTGCCAAATATGTTAGTATCCTCACAGCACTTAGTTAAACGCGCTTGGGCGCCAAATGGCTGGTATTCGCTCCCGTCGGGGCTTTGCGGGGATTGTATTCCTGAGCGAGCAAAGGACTGCCAATGGACATCAAACTGCGTGTCCGGGCGGCAGGTACATCGGGCTCGGCTGTGACCGTCGCCGCGCTGGCGGGCTGTGTTCTGGTGCTGATCTGGCCGGCCGCAGCTGGCATTGCGGCCCCGGGCGGAAACAATGCTGCGGCCAGCGACCTTGCTGCTACGGAAAATGTCGTCGCCTATCTGAGTCTGCAGCGCAATCCCCGCGACGTGACCATTGCGGCCCTGGGTGAGGCGACGAGCTCGGTCACTGCCGTGATCTACAAGTTCGACGACCCCGTGCTGATGGCGCCGATACGCGCGACCATCGAACGCGGAGTCCAGGTGCAGGTACTGCTCGACGGCAAGGAAGCGGCCAAGAAGAAGAGTCAATCCGCGGAGCTGGTGGCTGCCGGGGCCGAGGTGCGCATCTGGCCAAGCGACCAGGGCAAGCTGCACGCCAAGTTCGTGATCATCGACGGCGTCCAGGCTCTGACCGGGTCCTATAACTGGAGCCGTTCGGGCGGCGACGAGAATGTGGAGTTGCTGATTGTCGACACGGATCGGGAGTTGATCGGCGCGCTGCAGGAACATTTCGGTGTACTGTGGGCAAAGAGTCTCCCGATTTCTGGTCCGTAAAGCGAATCGTGATGACACAGATCGGACCACCACAGCCGCATCGCAGCTGGAGGCTCGGGCTCGGCATCGCCGGTGTGTGCCTGGCCGTGGCTGCCGTGGCAGCGCTGGTACCCATCGATCACACTCTGTCTTGCAGCTGTGTCCTGGATGCCTCGCACCGCTGGACCTTCGCTGAATTGCGTCCTGGCACCTTCGTGTCGCGCTCGGTGAACAACATCGCCGGTCAGACCTTGCAGTTTCGCCTCTTCCAGTTCGATCGACCGGCCTTCCTGGACATCAATTTCGCTAGCTTCGACCACGGCGACGACGCACAGCCGGTTTGCGCGGAGGGTCAGCTCCTGGCCTCGGTCGGTTCCTCGGCGCTGAACATCGAGATGGCCGAGCGCAGCTCCGACTTACACCGGGCGCGGGCGGTACTGGAAGGATTGCGCGGCGGTGCGAAGCCCGAGGCGATCGAACATGCACAGATCGCCGTCGAACACGCGCAAACCGAGCTGACGAACCATGAGTCGGTCTATCACCGGCAACGACAGCTCAACGAGCAGGACCTCATCAGCGCTGGCGATTGGGAAGAAGCAGCCGCGCGCTACGAGTTATTGAAGGTCGATCTGCAGCTCGCCGAGGCGAACCTGAAAGTACTCCAGAGCGACGCCCGACCGGAGGACATCGCCGCCGCCGAGGTGACGGTGACCGCTTGTGAGCAGGAATTGGCAGCGGTGCGTACGAGGCTCACAGCCCAGGACATCGTCGCGCCCATGAGCGGACGCTTCCACGTGGGGACCACTGGTACGGCACTGTTGAGCATCACGCGCCTCGACACACTGGTCATCCGCGCGCTGATACCGCAATCATCTGGACATCTACCCCAGGTCGGGCAGCGCATACGCACCTACATCCCCGGCACCGGCACCGGTCGTCTGGACGGGCGGATCGAACGGATCGATCGCCGTACGGTGACCACCCCGTCCGGTCCCTACCTCACCGTTTATGGTGTGCTGGTCAATCCCTCGGCAGTGCTGGACGAGGGCATGGAAGGGCGGGCGAAGATTTACTGTGGCAAGACGACCTTGCTGGCGAAGATCTGGCAAGACGTTGTCACGGCCTGGCACCGTGAACTGATGCCGATATGATCGCCAGCGACAGTGGCGTGGGTAACCGTCGTCGCCAGGAGAGGAGGTAACGAATTGTCGGCGGCCAGACAGGGCATGCGTTATGAGTTGAAGTACCTGCTGCCGGTCGCCTACCAGGCCGACCTCAGCCTGGCGCTCGCCCGTTATGTCGAGCCGGATCCCTATTGTGCCGCCAGTCGAGAAGGCTTTTATACCGTGCGCAGTATCTACTTCGACACCGACGATCTGACCTTCTACTTCGAGAAAAAAGACAGTGTCAAGATTCGCAAGAAACTGCGGGTCAGAACCTACGATCATCCGCACGCCACCACCGACGCCTTCATCGAGATCAAGCGGAAATTCGGCCGACGCGGTCTGAAGGAGCGTTTGCGCTTACCATTGCCGCGTGTCGACAATGCCCTCAACGGCAAGGATCCGCTACGATTCCTAGACGAACCCAGTTATCGTGATCGCAAGATACTCGGCAAGATCCGCTTCCTGATGCATGTCAAGAATCTCAAGCCGGTGGTTCTGATCACCTATGAGCGTAGGGCTTTCCAGAGCTGCGGCAACGCGCGCGATCGCGTCACTTTCGACGGTAATATCCGCAGCCAGATCGAGCCCCAGCTGGATCACATCTTTCGCGAAGAAGACCTCAAGGTGTTCGAAAGCGAGTGTTTCGTCCTGGAGCTCAAATTCGACGATCTGATGCCGACCTGGATGGCCCGCATCATCAAGGAATTCAATCTCGTTTCCCGGCCGTATTCGAAGTATTGTCAAGGTGTCGATGCCTGGCCCGTCGATCGACATCTGCGGTTCTGAACCGGCTGGACGCACCCGCGGTGAAGGCGTAGCACATGGACGAGATCCTGCAGTCGCTGGCGATCCGCCCCGAACCGTGGCTGGCCGGCGAAATCATTCTCAATACCACCCTCTCATTTTTCCTCGGCCTCTTCGTCACCTGGGTCTACCGATCGACCAGTCGCCAGATGACCATCTCCTTCTCCTTCATCAACACGTTGGTCCTGCTGTCGATGCTCATGTGTCTGGTGATGATGGTGATCGGCAACAACATCGCACGGGCCTTCGGGCTGGCCGGCGCGATGTCGATCATACGCTTCCGCACCGTCGTCAAGGATACCCGCGATACCGCGTTCGTGTTTTATGCCCTCGGTGTCGGCATGGCTTGCGGCACGGGCAATCTGAAGATCGCGCTGATCGGCGCGCTGTTGATCGGTTTCTTCATCGGCGTATTACACTGGACACGGCACGGAGCCGTCATGCGCGACGAGTTCATGATTGGCTTCTCGATGCCGCCGACGGACAACGTCGCCGAGGCCAAGATCTACCTACCGGTGCTCGAACGATTTTGCCGGCACCACCATCTCGTCGGTGTCAAGTCGGAGCGCATGGGCGAAACGATTCGCTTGACCTTCCACGTGGGGCTGAAGGATCCGGACCAGTCGGAGTTACTGGTCAGCGAACTCGCGAACCTGGAAGGGTTGCAACGCGTTGCCATCAATCTGGGCGAGGAAGCGCAGATCTAATCCCGTCTCGACCCGCGGCAAAGACCAAATAGGGCAGGAGAACGCCTGGGGACGGGTCCCGGCCAGGCCACTTGCGCGGTTCTGGCTCACTCCGGATGTTCGAGGAAAAACTCGTCGAGAACTTCCCCATCCCTCGCGACGGCCTGGCAGTGGATGCTCCCCGGAGTGTAAGCGACGCGCACGTGGTGGTGGCGGGTGATGCCGAAGGCGATGAAATCGGCCGCGCCGCTGGCGTAGAGAGGAGCGCCCCCACCACCGGTAATGATGTACACGACCCCCGTACCGCTGTGCATGACGTCGTGCCCATTCCGGATGGCGGCGGCATGAGCCTGAACCTCTCCGTCGGCGACGGACCAGGTCCGCTGGTAGAAATGGTTGTGACCGTTGAAGACCAGGTCTACCCCGTGCGCAAGGAATAGTGGTTCCCAGACCTCACGGACGTTCAGATTGCTGTCGTGACCGCCAGCCGAGTAGGGCGGGTGATGGAAAACCGCGACCCGAAAATCCGCCTCCGTGGCCGCCGGTGAAGAGAGATCGTCGCTCAACCACGCCAGCTGAACCGCATCGGACGCGATGTTGGAGTCGAGGTGGATGATGTGGATCCCGCCGGCATCGTAGCTGAACCAGCGACCATAGCCCGGATCGGTCTCGTGACCGGGGAACGCAAAGAACTCCAGCCACCACGTGGCCAGTGGATACGGCGGCGGTACCTCGCTGTTCAAGTCATGATTGCCCAGCGTGATCATCACCGGCGACCGGTTTATGAGCGGCATGGCCGGTTCGAAAAACTCGCGCGGCCAAGCGAGTTCATCCTGACCCGAGTAGACCAGATCGCCGGTATTGATCACCAACGATGGTACCGAGCCGACCAGAACGCTCTGGATCACCGCTGCGTGAACGCTGGGATGGCTACGACTATCTCCGTACGCAACGAACGTGAACGCGTCGGAAGTGCCGCCGACCTGGCGTGAAGGCAAGGTCCTGATGGTACCGACGGCCGAGATTTCTTCGGGTACGACCGCTTGCCAGGAGTATTCACTGTCTGGAGCCAGCTGCGGCAGTGCGATGACGTGCCGTTGCTTCGGTACCGTGTCTTCTACGACGTGCGTGAGATCGCCGTCCAGACCGTAGTACACCGCGCTGGTTACGGGTTGTTTGGTGGCCCAGATCACAACCGGATCGGGGCCAGGACCGGCCAGCTGCAGATACGGACTGAGGGTCGGGGTCGGCGGCTCGCCCGGGTCGGTCGGGGTTTCTGTTTCGGTGCAGCCGCTGGCCAGAACGAGCAAAACCGTCAAGGCCAACAAGGTCAACGAGAGGTGCCGCGGGCCCGGACGAATCGCGCCCACGTCTCTCCTTCTACAACGAATTCCCGCAACGATACGCATTAATCAACCGTTTCTGATGTCTACTTGTCACCCGTATTTGCCAAGCAATTTCGCAAGTACCGTACCACACTTCCGCTCCTGCGGATGCCGGGTGCCCATCGCGGCGAAGCCCGGCTATCATACACCATCGGCAGCTATCTACGCTCAGCCATCGAGCCTTTACGCTCAGCCATCGACCTTGGTCCATTTCGCCCCACGGCCGCGCCCCTGCAGAATGACGAGCCCTTCGTTCCTCATGGCGCTCAACTCCCGCTTGATGGTCGGGAGACTCACTCCAGGGCACTCAACCTGCATATCCGATAAGGCGAACGGCCTTGTCATCCGTCCCACAGCTTCACGAACTTGGGTGGCCTTGCCGCCCGCCCCGCGGTTGAGCGTCCCGACGCGGTCGGTGAACTCGGAGTAGGCCCGCAACAGGACGCCCCAGAAATAGTCCAACCACGGGTGGGGATCGTGGCGACCTTCATGCCAATCCACTGAGCTGCGACCCAGGGCCTCGTAGTAGGTTTCCTTGGATTGCTCGATGACGCGCTCGAGACTGATGAATCGCCCGACCTGGTGGCCGAGTTTGTAGAGCAGCAGGAGAGTCAGCAGGCGCGAGACGCGTCCGTTACCGTCGGCGAAGGGATGGATGCAGAGGAAGTCGAGGATCGCCAGCGGTGCCACGACGAGCCCTGGATGCTCCTCGATGTACAAGGATCTTTCGAGACCTCGGGCCAGGTCCTCCATGGCCCGAGGAGTTGCTACGGCCGCAACCGGACGGAACCGAACCGACCACGAACCATCCGACCCGCGTTCGACGATTTCGTTGTCGACCGGCTTCCAGTCCCCACCGGACTGGGGCAGGTAGCTGGTGATGATCGAGTGGAGCCGACGGATGACGCCGGTAGAAAAACGTATCTCCTGGGCCGATTCATGGATCAACTCCAGCGCATCGCGATAACCGGCGATCTCCTGCTCCGACCTGTTGGCCGGATTGGTGTGCTCCAACACGATGCCCTGGATGCGTTTTCGCGAAGCCACGATACCTTCGATTCGATTCGAGGACTCCGTCGATTCGA
>JAUVBS010000507.1 GCA_030591105.1 bacterium
ACCGGGATAGAGAACCGTACGATCGAGGCAGTGGCGTCCGTAGTACTCACGCAAGACCGCCAACCCTGCCGCGACCATGGTATCGGTCACCGGCAATCCTGGCTCGCCACTCGGGCCGGGTTGTACGGCGGAACCAAGTACGCGGCGCATCAGCATCTGCACACCGTCACCGATATAGGCCTTCACCACCGGTATTGGCAGTTCCACCAGACCGAATTGCACGCGGGCGGCGTTGGCAGCCGCGGCGATGTCCGCGGCCGAATCGATCAACGTGCCGTCGAGATCGAAGATGAATGCCACCGGGTGGCGGACGAAGCGCGCTGTTCCGTTCATGTACTAGCTCCTACCGGTCGGGTTTGCTCGGATGTTACCGACCTGGCAGCGGCTCCGCAAGCAGCGCCGCGAACCGACCTGCAGGTATCTCCTTGAAAGTAGTGGGCGGGGGTCCCTATACTGGTCGCACGTCACAGTCGATTCCCCGCGGCGCCGATGGTGCCGAGCTGCTGCCGCGGACAGTGGTGGGGACGCCGGACCGCTATCGTCGATCGTCGCCTCGCTCGGGAGCGAAATAAGGAGTAGCGATGCCCGCCGTCGAAAAAGGCCCACCGCAGGACCGTGGCCCGACGCAATCACCGCCGGATCCTCAGTCACCACGTGGCCGCTCGCGGTACGCGAGCGAAGAACACGACGGCCGCCTGCCTCGTATCTTTATTCTCGCGGCAGCGGTGGTCCTCGCCGCAGCTGCCATCATGTTCTGGCCGCGGGGTGGCGGCGAGATTCCCACCGGGATCGGTGAACGGGTCACGGTGGTGACCGCCGACGATTCGAGTGTCACGGCGGACATGACACCCCGCTCCGGCGACGTCGAGATCTCCGCAGAGCAGACACAATTTGTGCCGGAAAAGCCGCGGAATGCGCAGCCGAGCAAGCAGCCAACCAGCAACAAGACCAAACCCGCTACCAGCAGCGACCGGTCCACCACGTCGCCGCCAAGCCCCACTCCGGCGAAAATCGTGCCGAGCGCCCGCGGTCTGTGGGCCGTCCAAGTGGGTGCTTTCGGTCAGGAAAAAAACGCCACGGCGCTGATCACGAAGCTGACCGGACTCGGTTATCCCGCCAGGCTGCGGGCCGCCAACACCTCTAGCGGCGATATCGTCTACCGAGTCTGGATCGGTTACTTCGCAACCCGGTCGGTGGCAGCAGCCTTCGCGGAACAGAATCGTGCTAAGATCGGGGACGGTAACCCGGTTCACCGTTGAAGCTTTCGTCCCTCAACCGACGAGGAGCCTACATGCCCAGGGCAGCGATTATCGGCACGGGCTACTATGTCCCCGAGCGGGTCGTGACCAACGATGAGTTGGCCGGCTACATGGATACCTCCGACGAGTGGATCCGTGAGCGCAGTGGAATCGGCGAACGCCACTGGGTCGAGCCGGGCACGAGCGGCGTTTCGTTGGCCTGCGAGGCCGCGCGCATGGCGATTACCGACGCGGGTATCGCCAAAGACGACATCGACTTCATCGTGTACGCGACGATCAACCCGGACTACGCGTTCCCAGGCAACGGCGTTGGCGTCGAGTGCGAACTCGAGCTGAACCACGTCGGCGCTCTCGACGTGCGCAATCAGTGCACCGGTTTCATCTACTCGCTCGCGGCGGCGGACGGCATGATCCAGATCGGTTCGGCCACCACCGTACTGGTGATCGGTGCGGAGATCCATTCGACCGGTCTGGATGTCACCACGCGGGGCCGGGATCTGGCGGTGCTGTTCGGTGACGGCGCCGGTGCGGTGATCGTCCAGGCCACCGACGAGGATCGTGGCCTGCTCTGCCACAGCATGCACAGCCAGGGTCAGTTCCTACGGGAGCTGTGGGGCGAAGTACCGAC
>JAUVBS010000178.1 GCA_030591105.1 bacterium
AAATTGTGGGCGTCAGAACCGCGCTGGGCAAGCGGCCGGCCACGTGAATATACAACCGAGCAGACGAATCATTGCGGATACTCCCTGTTTGCTGTATTTAGGCGGGAGACTTGTGAGCGGTTGCGCGACCGCCGGTGCAATGATGTTGCCGCGCGGGGAACCGGGCACACGGCCGCTTGCGAACCATGGGAGTAGTAGAAATGAAGAAGGTTGTATTGCTAGCAGTCGTATCGTTGATGGTCATCGGCGCCGTCGCACAGGCGCAGACCGGCACAACGGCCAAGGCTGAGGCAGAATCACCCGACAAGTATATCGAATTACTACGCTCGGATCTTCGCGCCAACCGCGTCACGATCATCACCGAGGCGATGCACTTCACCGAGGAAGAGGGTAAGGTGTTCTGGCCACTCTATCGGGAATACGAGTTGGAACTCATGGCACTCGGCGACAATAAAATCGCGCTGATCAAGGATTACGCCGACAACTTCCACACGATGACCGACGATAAGGCGATGGAGTTGATGAAGACCTCGATGAAGTACGATGAAAATACGCTCAAGCTACGTAAGAATTATCTCGGCAAGTTCGCCAAGATCTTACCGGGTACGAAGGCGGCCAAGTTCTTCCAGATCGACCGCAGGATCGCCGGGTTGATCGACCTGCAGATCGCCTCAGCGCTGCCGCTGTTCGAGTAACGATGGTAACGATCTTCGTACCGAGCGCCTCGGCCGGCGTGCATGCCGGATGCGAACACTCGGTACATCACCGCTCATGAATCTGAGGAGATTGAAGAGATGAAGAAATTCGTAGTACTTACCGCCCTTTCGTTGCTGCTCGTCACCACCGTCGCGTCGGCGCAGGTTGGCACCTCTGCGACCAAGGCCGACAACCCCGACAAGTATATCGAGATGTTCCGGTCCGATCTGGCCGTCGAGCGCGTCAACATCATTACCGAGGTGATGGATTTCACGACCGAAGAGGGTGAGGTCTTCTGGCCGCTATATCGCGAGTACGATCTCGCCAAATCCAAGATCGGTGACCAGAGCATCGCTCTGATCAAGACGTTCGCGGATAACTTCGGCGCGATGACCGATGACATGGCGAAAGACATCGTCCACGGCTCGGCGAAGATCCAGCAGGAGCGGATCAAGCTGCGCAAGCAGTACTTCGACAAGGTGGCCAAGATCATACCCTCGCACAAGGCCGCCAGGTTCTACCAGATCGACAGCGTGATCGATCAACTGGTCAACTTGCAGGTCGCTGGTTCGCTGCCGCTGTTCGAATAGCAATTCAGGGTGGACTTTCAGCTGCGCGTCGCCGCTCGGCGGCGCGCGGCTGGTTGCCGCACGAGACCGGGAGAGACGCAATATCGCGACTGTTCCCCCGCGTAACCGGCCCACCTTGATCGAGATCGCAGTGACAAGGCGACCTCCGCTACTTTAATTTGAATTGCGACGTCACGCCCGCTCGTAAGTCGATCGGAGCGCCACCGATGCCCATATCTTACCGCTACGACCCGGACCGCGATCTGATCCTCTCGACCTTCAGCGGTTTCGTGAGCCAGCAGGACCTGCTCGATTTCATCGACAGCGTGCACGCCGACGAGCACTTCAGATCCACCGCCAATGAACTGATCGTCACCGAGAACACCACCGGCACCGATATGGATGCCGACCTGCTGCTCCTCATATCGCAGCGCTCGCAAGAGCTGTCGCTGACGACTCCGGACAAGAAGATCGCGCTGGTTCCGACCACCGAGCTGGATTTCGGCTTCGCGCGCATGTACAAATCCATGGCGGAGAAAACGCTGTGGCAAGTGGAGATCTTCCGCGTCCGAGACGAGGCGCTCCTCTGGCTGCAAGATTGATTGATCGGTCTGGCTGCAAGATCGATTCGGCGGCGGCGCGACCGCAACGGATTGCGAGCCGCCCCGTCCAGTGATACACCCGCCGCGGACAAAGACAGCAGATCGAAGTAGACGAACGGAGATCCAGTGCGAAGAAGTCGATCCCGCCACTGCGTCCACACGCGACTGGCGACCGCCGGCCAGACTCATTACCCCACGACAACCGCGTTCGTGTTGGCCGCGTTCGTATTGGCCGTGTTCTTACTGGCCCCGTTCGTCATTCCCGGGTTCGTTGCGCCCGTCTTGGGTGGTATGCCGGCCGACCGGTTGGTGCCGGCACAAGACATCGAGTCCGACCTCGACGCGTTCACCAGCCAGGTCGCGGCACGATCTGCCTACCTGCAGCTCGTGCCGATGGACTTCGAGGCAGCAGTGGCCGTGGTCCGACAGCGCAGCCAGTCCCGCGGTGGTCTGACCCTCGGCGAGCTGGGTGCGGCACTGCAACGGATCCTCGCTGCGACCGGTGATCCCACTGCCCGGGTGTTCGGTGTCGATCCACCGGGTCCGTTCTTACCGTTCGCCATCGACCCGGTGCAAGATCGCTACGTCGCCACCTGGCACGACGGCGCTGGTTTCCTGGTCGCGGACAAACCGTACCTCTCCGCGCTCGACGGCGATCCGGTGGGTATCTGGCTCGGCCGCCTGGACGACCGGCTGCCGGCGGGGCCGGCGACCTACCGTCGCCAGATCGGTCTCGATCTACTGCAGGCGTTCAGTGAGGCACAGCAGATTGCCGAGCGCGGACCCGATAGCACCATCACGGTACGTTTATCCGGCGCCGACCTGGGCACTGGTCAGGATATCAAGGTGGCCTTGGCCGGTACCCGCGCCGGCCAACTCATCTGGCCGCAGCACGACAGCGCTGTGCTCACAGGTAACATCGGCTACTTGCGGCTGCCGCGTATGGGCAGCCGCGCGGTCGATCAGATCCGCAGGTGGATGCCTCGCTTCGAACGTACGGTCGGTTTGATCGTCGATGTCCGCGGCAACACCGGCGGGACACGCGACGCGTTTCGGGAACTCTTCCCCTACTTCATACGCTTCGACGACCCTCCTTTCGTGGCCGGAGCGACTGTTTACCGCGAGCACCCCGGCACGCGACTGGCCGACCTGGTCGATTTGACCGGTCAGACGGCGGACTGGCTGGACTGGAACGTCGCCGAGGGTGCGGCGATCAAAGCGTTTCGGGCGCGCTTCACGCCGGCCGACTCGACGCCGGCCGACTCGACGGCGGCCGCGGCGATCGGGCCGTGGCGATACCTGGTCGTCACGCGGCAGGAAAAAGACCCGCGCTATCCCTATCTCGAACACGTCGTCGTGTTGATGGACAGCGCCTGCCGGGGGTCCACCGAACTGCTACTGGCCTCATGCCAGGGCCGGTTCAAGATCGCTCTGATGGGCACACCGAGCGGAGGCGTTCCTGACGGAGCTGAAGCGTTCGTCCTGGGGCGCACGAGTCTCAAGATCGAGGTTTCCTCGCTGGTAACCTACCTGGTGGACGGACGCCGGCTCGGCGCCGCCTCCATCGAGCCTGATATCCTGAGTTTTCCAGTGCCGGAGTCCTTCCTGCCCGCCGCAAAAGACGTCCAGCTCGAATCCGCACGGAAGTACCTCGTGGCTCGAAAAGGGCTAAGATGACCGCTGGCGACGCTGTTTTGCATCGCCGGCGGACTGAGTTCACGGGCTGAGTTCACGGGCTGAGTTCACGGGCTGAGTTCGCGGAAGATAACAGAGCGCGGACCAGCGGATTGTTGGGGGACAATACCGTTGCGGCCCACGCCCTGTAAGAACCACAGGTGGAAGGGGCAATCCCTCAAGCCCCCTCCGTCCCGGCGGCGCGCGCGAGAAATTCTAAGCGCGCGTCATCGGGTTGGACGCACGCTGGGCACGAAAATCACAAAGAAAATGAGAATTTTTCGCTATACCGTCGAAAATATGTCCGCGCACACCGGTCAAGCTTCGCGAAACAGGTCCTCGATGCCGACGAGATTCTTCCGGATGTCCCAGATGAGCTGGGGCATCTGCTCCGAGGTCAGTTCGAGACGGGCCAGAACCCCTTGCTGCCGCTCGAGCGAGACCTCTACGCTCAGATCTGTCGTCCCTTCCTGGCCGACGTTCCAGGCCGCGCAAACGACCTGGGCCAGCTGGATGACGACGCCCCCGATGTGCGTGCCGGTTTCCAGCGGATTGGCGTGGTGGTCACGAACCGGGGCACTGATCGTCGTCGGAATATTCCACTGCTTGAAGAGGTATTCGGCCAGAGCCGCGTGATCGAGTCCGACCACCTCGCTCTCTTCTTTCCGGGTAATGTGCCGTTGGCCCGCACCGGGATCCAGGAAATCGTCGATCACCAGCTTGCCCGCATCGTGCAGCAGGCCGGCGACGAATGCCTCTTCGCCGTGCAGCGAACAGGCCGGCGCGGCGTTGGCGATCTCGCGGGCCGCCATCCCGACCGCCAGCGCATGAGCCCAGAATCCAGACTCCGGTTCGTACCGGTAGTTCATCAACTCGCGCCGCATCGTCCCTTCGGTGCTGACGGCATAGACAATCTTCTTCATGTCGTCCAGCCCGATCAACACCACCGCTTCGGCGATGGAGCGTATCGAGCGCGGCTTACCATAGATCCCACTGTTGGCCAGGCGCAGCAAGCGGGCGACCAGCGCCTGGTCCTTGCAGATGACCGCTTCGAAATCCTTGGCGGTGAAGAACTCCTTGCGGGCGAGTTCCAGAAACTCAGCGACGACATTTGACAGGCTCGGCAGCTTTTCGATCCGCTCGAGCACTTCGAAACGGACGGTGCGCCAGTCCTGTGTGTTACGGGTCGCGGTCGCGATGGGCATGGATCGTCTCCTCGTCACAGGCTCCGGTGTAGTCGGTCACCGCGAACCTGAATCACAAAGCCGACGTCGTCGCCGGCGAAATCGACCTCGTCGCGCACCTTGGGCAGCACGGTCTCGAACAGTCCGTTCGGTCCGCAGGAGGCGACCACGATGGTACAAGTGTTATTGAGCACCGGGTCGGCCGCCACACGGCAAGGGAGCGCGATGTTGACCACGTAGGGTCGGCCCCAGGGGTCCAGAGGTACTTGTTCCAGATAGGGTCCGTTCCAGCCGGGCTGCATGTACGGGTGCTCGCTCGCTGCGTAGATCGGCGCGCCGGCGTCGTCGAGGTTCTTCACCAGGTGGGCGGTCACAGTGCCCAACGCGACCCCGCGCGGCTGGCGGTCACCGGTGCCGGCAGCGATCAGGCCAGTAGGCAAACCGAGGTTACCGCCACCGATGCTGGCATTACCGACCAACCGCCCGTGAGCAATCTGCTTGTCTGCCGTGATCAGAGGCCACTGACGGACATCGGCGTGGAAATCCAGAATGGCCTGACCGATGATCTCCGC
>JAUVBS010000299.1 GCA_030591105.1 bacterium
CGAATTTCGTGCGGGTCTTCTTCACGCTGGAAAAAGGGCTCGATCTGCGCGACGACGCGAACGTGCGGTTGACGACCAAGGGTATCGTTGGCGAGGTCTTGATCGAGATCGATCCGGGCAGCGGCAACCCTGTACAAGACGGCTATATCTTCGCCGGTCTCACGGCGCCGACCATCGAGGCGATCGGCGATGCGGCCAGCAGTACCCTGGTTGACATTAGCGATCTGACCGAGGAGCTGCACGGCATGGTCGTCGACCTGCGGGAAGAGGATCAGGTGGGCGGAACCTTGACTGCCATTCGCGGGGCGCTGTTAGAGCTGGAGGGTTCGATCGCCGAGAACCGTGATAGTCTGCACAGATTGGTCAAGTCCGCCGCCGCCGCTGCCAGCGAACTCGAAGCGGCCATCGACGACTCAACCCTGACGAGGTCGCTGGATCGGGCGGACCGGGCGATTGCGTCGGCCGACTCGGCCCTGGCCGATATCCGTGCGACCTCGGCGGTGTTGCGACGCATCATCGAGCGTGTGGACGCGGGCGAGGGGACGCTCGGCCGGCTGTTGACGGACGATTCCCTTTACGATCACGCCGATTCGACATTAATTAGCATCGGTCGTCTGGCCGACGAGTTACGCCGGAATCCGAAGAAGTACTTCAAGGTGAGCGTGTTCTAGTCGCACCCGGCAACGGGGCACCCTGCACGCAGTACGGCACGGAGCGACGCGTCACACAGCGCGCGGTCCGAGGAGGAGAGATGAACGAGGACGCCAAGAAACAAGCGATGATCGAGGCCGTAAAACAGGCCCTGATGGTCGAGATCAAAGGGCAGCAGCTGTACTCCCACGCAGCGGACAAGACAGAAGACGCCGCTGCCCGCGCCCTGTTCGAAGCACTGGCCAAGGACGAGGACGACCACGTCCGGATCCTGAAAACCCAGTACCAGAGCCTGATGAAGGATGGCCAGATCGATCTCTCGACAGTCCACCCCGCCGAGGTGGACCACGGTTCGCACCTGATCATCGACGACAATTTCAAGAAATCGATCCGGCGCGGCACCTTCGAGATGGCGGTGATCGGCATCGGTTGCGATCTGGAGAACAAGGCGATCAGCTACTACCGGGAGCACGCGGCCAAGGCCGAGGACGCCGACCTGCGTCAGCTATTTACCTGGCTGGCCGAGTGGGAAGATGGCCACCTCGAGCAACTGCTGGAGCTGGAAAAGATTTACCAGGATGCTTACTGGGCGGACCAGGGTTTCTCGCCGATGTAGGTCGGCAGACCGGACGCAAGGGAGATCATGAGCGTTAGGAACGAGCTGTACTTACCCGAAGAGATCTTTCTGCTCGCGTCCAACGACGAGAAGGGGACCATCAAGCTAGGCAGTTACTGGGCCACCGCCGTCGGCGGCGCGATCCTGGCCGAACTGTTGCTGCGCGGACGTGTCGTCATCGCCGCCGACAAGAAGAAACAGGTCTCGGTGACCAACGGTGTTCCGCTCGGCGAACCGGTACTCGACGAATGCCTCGCGCTGGTCGTCGCCGCCAAGAAGCTGAAGTCCGCTCCCGACTGGGTGCATAAATTCGCCGGGCTGAAGAAGTTGAAACAACAGGTTGCCGGCGGACTCGTCGCCCGGGGCATTCTCTGCGAGGAAGAGGGGCGTGTGCTGCGCTTCTTCAAGCGCACCGTCTATCCGGAGCATGATTCGCGGCCCGAACGCGAGGTGGTCCAGCGCCTGCGCAGCGCGATCTTTACCGACACCCGGGATGTGACACCACGCACGACGCTCCTCGTCGCGCTCGCCCAGGAGACCTATCTGCTGCAAGAGGTTTTCGACCAGAAGAAGCTGAAAGAGCGCCGGCGTCGGATCGAGGAATTGACCACGGGACAGGTGGCCGGACTGGCCACCAAGGAGGCGGTCCAGGCCGTCCAGGCCGCCGCGGCCATGGCCGCGATCATGCCGGCGATCATGGTCGCGGCAACCAGTACGTCGCATTAACCCGTTGGTCGATATTCCGGGCTAGATTTCGTTGGCAACGGGTTCTAGCCGGCCACGGGTTTGTACGCGACGATGCCGAGGCTGGTGACCGCCGCCAGATAATGATCGATCTCCTCTTCACTCAAGCCGGTCTCGCGGCTGATCGCCGGTGCGAACGACTCGCCGAGACAGGCCGACTGGCCGAAGTTCTCCGCCTTGACGATCTCGAGGTCGGCGAAACCGGCCGCCTCGATCAGGTCGAGGTACTCACTCCGCAGACTCGCCCCACCGACGCAACCGATGATCACATCGGCCCGCTCGAGGATTTCCGGCGGCAGCTCCCGCTCGAGGACCACGTCCGAGACCATCAAGCGGCCGCCCGGTTTCAAGACGCGCAGCGCCTCACGGAATACCCGGTCCTTCTGCGGCGAGAGGTTGATCACGCAGTTGGAGATGATCACGTCGACACTCCCGTCGTCGACCGGCAGTTCCTCGATCAGTCCCTGCCTGAATTCGACGTTGGCGTACCCGGCCTGCCGTGCGTTCTGGCGAGCCTTGGCCACCATGTCGTCGGTCATGTCGACCCCGATCACACGGCCATTCGGGCCGACCTTTCGCACCGCCAGGAACGCGTCCATGCCGGCGCCCGAGCCGAGATCGAGGACCACTTCGCCGGGGTGCAGAGAGGCCAGGGCGGTGGGGTTGCCGCAACCGAGTCCGAGGTTGGCCTCGTCCGGAATCTGGGCCAGGTCGTCGTCGCTGTAGCCGATGATGTGGCCGATCTCGACCGTCGTCGGTTGTGGGCCGCAGCAGCAACTACCGGCCGATGGGGTTGGGCCGCCCGACGCGTAGTCAGGTCCGCAAGCGCTGTTGCTGCGGGCGATCTTGCCGTAGCCGTCGCGCACCAGTTCGCGCACTGTGTCGGGGTCTTGAGGTCGGGATTTCTTGTTCGTTTTCTGCTCGTCCATGCCACTCTCCTTGATGGTCTAGCCCGGCTCCTTGACGCCCCAGCCGGGCTCCTTGACGCCCCAGCCGGGGTCTTTGACGGTCCAGCCGGCGTGATTCATGAGTCATCCGGTTTATAATACCGGCTCGATTTCACCGGCGTTGTCAGCTCTGGAGGGCCGGTTGCCCGGTGTGCAAACACCGCCGGGGCAGCACTGCTCCAGGGCATCGGCCAGGTTGCGTAGCAGGCTGATCAGTTCAGCGAGCTGCGCCCGGTAGAACACTTGCTTGCCCCGTTTCTCCGCGATCAGAATACCGGTCTCACGCAGTGTGCGCAGGTGCCGCGAGACCACCGACAGATCGATGGCACAGCAACTAGCAACTTCGCCGACGCTCATCTCGCCCGCGTGCTCGGCGACCCGGGCCAAGATGGCGATGCGGTTCGGATCGCTCAGCGATTTGAACCGCTCCGGCGGCAGACATTCCATCAGGCCGGGGCCACAACCGTTAGTGTCGGTCATGATGTCTCCGATTACATTATTAAACTTGTGCAAGTATGCAAATGATAGGCGAAGTGGACATTGGCCGCAACGGGAACGTTGTACCTTCTCCAGTAGGCTATCGAAAAACTGGCCCGACGCGCAGTTCATGCATAGTCTCCGCGGCGAACGGTCGAGTGCCGTCGCTAAGGGGGCTGTGGGGCATATCCCTGGCTGAAAGGTCGCCGAATCTCCGTTCAGCTTTCTTGGTGCGCCAGCTTGTAAAACTGCGCTCAGGAGGCATTTCTATC
>JAUVBS010000197.1 GCA_030591105.1 bacterium
CGCAACTGCCCTCCGCGCTGGATCTGGAAGATCGCGACCTGCCCGTAGGTGAGTTCGCGGACCAAACGGCGCAGAGTTTTCAAGTCGGGAGTCGGCTGTGTGTTGAGCTCGTAGATCACGTCGCCCGGGGCGAACGGTTCGCCGAAGACCGCCGCATCGACCGCCAGGGCCGCGACGACCACGCCGTCACGCTTGCGCAACGGCGGCAGGAACGGCGACGTGTTGCTGTCGATATCGAGGGCGAGGATCCCTATCCGCCGGATCATGTTCTTTTCCGGGGTGACCATGGTCAAGAAGCGGGTGTCCGGATCGACCCGCTCGAGGACCTCGACCCGGATCTGCCGCTGTTTGCCACCGCGCAAGATTTCCAGCTCGACCGGCTTGCCGACCGGTGCTCCGTACAGATTCACGTCGAACTGGCGGGCGTTCTCCATCACCTTGCCCTGGAGTTTCGCGACGACGTCACCGATCTTCAGGCCGGCCTTGTCCGCCGGCCCACCGGGATGGATGTCACTCAGGATCACGCCCCAGGTCCGCGGCAACTCCAGCCCCTCGGCGAGCCACGGTCCGATGGTCTGGGTGTTGACGCCGATCGTGCCGCGCCGCACACGTCCGTGGAGTCGTAACTCGTCGTAAACGGCGCGCACGATGTTGCTCGGGGCGGCGAAGCTCAGGCCCTCGTACCCGCCGGACTGGGTGTAGATCAGCGTGTTGATGCCGACGACACGCGCGCGCGAATCGACCAGCGGACCGCCGCTGTTACCAGGGTTGACCGCCGCGTCGTGCTGAATGTAGATCATCGGATCTTCGTCCTGGAGCTGGCGCGCCACGGCGCTGACGATGCCCATCGAGACCGAGTTGGACAGCCCGAGTGGACTGCCGATCGCCAGCACCATCTGGCCCTGGAACAGCTCGTCCGAGTTCCCCAGCTCGAGGTAGGGCAGGTCCGGTCCGGCAATCTTCACGACGGCCAGGTCGGTCTCGTAGTCGATGCCCACGAGCCGGGCGCTGATCAGGCGGCCCCGGCGCTTGATGATCGATTCGCTCGGTGCGTCGCCGGTTGCGGTTGCGAGCCGAACCTGGATGCGGCGGGCGCCCTTGACCACGTGGGAGTTGGTCACGATGTAGCCGTCGGGATCGACGATCACACCCGAGCCGGTGCCCATCTGTGTACCGAAGACCATCGCTCCGGCCCCCGCTCCTTCACCACCGATGGGGCCATAAGACGACGTGAAGATCTGGACGACCGCCGGGGCGACCTTTTCGGTCAACGCACGGACGCGCTGACTCATTTCGGTGATGAATTCGTCTTCGGCGGCCGCCGCCGGCGCCGCGCCAAGCAGTAGTAATGTCACCAGGCCGAGGAGCGGAACGGTTAATAGCGAGTGACGTCGGTTGATCATGAGAGCCTCACTTGAGCAGGATCATCTTGCGGGCGGTGCTCAGGTTGCCCGCGTCGAGGCGGTAGTAGTAGGTGCTCGAAGGCACGCGGCGTCCGTAGGCGTCGGTACCGTCCCAGACGAAGCTGTGCTCGCCGGCCGGCAGGTAGCCGTTGGCGAGATCGGTTACCCGACGACCGTCGAGCGTGAACACGCTCAAGCGGGCGTGACTGGTACGCGGCAGTTCGAAGCTGATCGTGGTCGCCGGGTTGAACGGGTTGGGGTAGTTCTGCGCCAGCGTCGGCGCGCCCATAACCGTAGGATTCGCCGGTACCGTCGGAGCCGCGGCGGCCACCGTCGTCGTGGTCGCGAACAGATCGTGTTCTGGCCAGACGGCTACCCCGTCCAGAACGTCGTCGAGCAGCCGGCCCAACGCGTCCCAGTACTCATCGGTCGGCGTCTGCGAGTTGCACAGAAAGGCCAGGCAGACCGGCGCGCTGATCTGGTAGAGGAAGGCGGTCGTACCGGCCATCGCACCGGTGTGGCCGCAGATGTAGGCCGGCGGATCGACCGACCAGCCCAGACCGTAGTACTGGTAGTCGGGATCCGGCGAGGTCATCGCCGCGATCGATTCTCGGCTGAGGACATCCGGTCGTGCCGGCAAGCCGTCGATGGCCGTCAGCAACCGGACCAAGTCGACCGGCGAAGCGATCCAGCCGCCAGCCGCATCGAGGAGCGCCATGTCGAAGTAGCCGTACGGAGCCGGGACCAACTGCTGGTCGTGGGCGAAGCTCGGCATTAGCGGTGCGCCAGGGTAGTCGTAGTTGGCGACCTCGTGCGGTGCGCGGTCGGTCCGGTAGTTGCCGCCCAGTTGCATCGTCTCGATGCCGACCGGTTCGAGCAGGTAGCGGCGTACGGCCGTCTCGTAAGACAGGCCGGTCACCGTTTCGATCACCCGACCGAGCAAAGCGTAACCGAAGTTGGAGTACGCGTACCGCGTGCCGGGGGCGAAGTCGAGCATCTGATAGGCCAGTACGTCGTGGATGATCGTCTCGATGGCCGACGGCGAGTTCGTACCTTCGCCGGCCGAAGCCGTGCCCCTCATGAGCGGATCGAACAACGGATCGCCGGTCCGCCAGCCGTCCCAACCGCCGCGGTGTTGCAGCAGATGGCAGACGGTGATCTCCGTCGCGCGCGGGTCGAGGATGGCTGAGTACTGCGGTGTATTCAGGATGCCACCGGGTCCCAGGACGGTATCGTGGAGGTCGACGAGTCCCAGCTCGCGCAGGCGCATGATCGTCGTGGCGGTGATCGGTTTCGAGACCGAGGCGACGCGGAACAGATCGGTCGGCTCGACGGGCGAACCGTCCTCGAGGTCGGCCAGCCCGAACCCCCGCGCGTAGACCAGGCGTCCCTGGTAGGTCAAGGCCAGGGCCGCACCTGGTACATCACACTCGTCGAGGAAGCTCTGGACGACGTGGTCGACGTGAGCCAGTTCGGGCACCGCTACGCCGGTCTGGGCGTAGCTCACCGGTACGAGCGGGAGTGGTGACGCTAGCAGAACGCCGCACGTCAGCATCGTCATGACGCCGAGCGTCCGGCGGCTGGTTGGCCTCGTGGTACGTGCGCTTGCTGGCAAATCGATCTCCTGCGGTGGGCATCCGTGCTCAGTCTATCCTGAACATGCCGTAGCAATTGGTGTTCCCAACTCACCTCAACAATGTCATCCGACCGGTGGCCGCCTCCTGCCCGGCGCTCAACCGGTAGAAGTAAGTCCCACTCGGTACCGGCAGGCCCAGGTCGTTGGTGCCGGTCCAGACGGTTCGGTGCTCGCCGGCGGACAGTTCGTCTGCCAGCAGCGTCGCGATGCGGCGGCCGTCCACCGCGAATATCTCCAGGCGCGCGAATCCCGGGCGGGTCAGCGAGAACGCGATGGTCGTCACGGGGTTGAAAGGGTTCGGGTACGCTTGGCCCAGTGCAAAGCGGGACGGTTGAACTCCGCCGCCGACCGCCACCGGGATGGGCTCCTGACCCTCGGTGATCGCAACCGTCCGGTCGATCCCCAGACCGCTGACCACGACCTGCGTCGTGCCGTCCGGCCAGTGGATGCTCAAGCTGTCGACGTCCGCCGTCTGGCCGAGGCCGAACGCGACCACCGGTGCGTTCTGGGCAAGGTAGCCGCCACCGGTGATCTCGCGTGTTTGTGTGATGCCGCCGGCGTGCAGTTCGATCCGCACGCCGATTGCGCCGCGGTTGCCTTCGCCACCGGTCAGCCGTAGGTGGAGCCAGTGGTTGCCGGCGGCCATCTCGTTACGCATCAGTACACTCGGTTGGCCGTCGCCGCGTGCGATGTACAGGTCGACCGCGCCGTCGCCGTCGAGGTCGCCGCAGGCGACCGCCTCGCTCGGCCCAGCGGCTTCGGCCCAACCCAGCGGCACGCGCGTGAAGGTGTCGCCGTCGTTGCGCAAGAACAGGTCGGCTTCGTCGTGCCGGGTCACGTAGAGATCGAGGTCGGCGTCGTTGTCCAGGTCGGCCCAGAGTACGCCGCGGCCGTGACCTGTGTCGCCCAGATCATCGCCGACCATCAGCCAGAAGCTGCCGCCGCTCATCTGACGTAGTAACCGGTCGGCCTGGCCGTCGTTGGTGAAGTAGAGGTCCATGTCGCCGTCGTTGTCATAATCGCCCCAGGCGGCGCCGGTGCTGTTGGCCGGATCTCCGAGCAGACCGATGGTCACGTCGGTAAAGCCCATGTCCAGATTGTTTTCTAGCATCACGTTCGGCCCGAACCGGTTGGCGATGAAGACGTCGAGGTCGCCGTCGCCGTCGAAATCAGACCATGGTGCGGCGCTGCCGGGACCGACGTTGGCGATCACTCCGCTTACCGGGTTGAAGAAGAAATCCTCACCGATCTGTCCGATGTTGCGCAGCAGCTGGTTCGCACTGTTGTGTTCAACCACGTAGACATCGAGCCGGCCGTCGTTGTCGTAGTCGAGCCAGGCCGCCGAACGGCCGGCGCCGTCATCGTCCAAGCCGTAGGGGAACACCTCGCTGAACTGACCGGCTTCGTTCTCTAGCAAACGGTTGGCTGCGCCGTCGAGCACGATGTACAGATCGGGGTCGCCGTCGTCGTCGTAATCGCCGAAGACCGCGCTCGTTCCCGGCCCGTCGTCGGCTACCGGTCCGGTTGCTATGTCGCTGAAGGCCAGGTCGCCGTCGTTGCGTAACAGGCGGTTCGGACCTTCGTGGTTGACCAGGTAGATGTCGATGTCACCGTCGCCGTCGAAATCGGTCAGGCTCACGCCGCGCCCGTTCCCGTCGTCGCCGAGCGGTCCGGTGGTCACCGCCGTGAACGGCCCGCCGCCATACGCGCCGACGAAGGTCACGGTGCCATCCTCTTGGACGGTCTGTTGCTGCGGGTTGTCCGGCGGCAGCTCCCAGCCGGGGACAGCGAGCCAGGTCAAGGTGTAGGGGCCGGCGAAAAAGACCGGTACGGTCGCGTCACCTTCTCCGCTCACGTCGAAACCGTTGGGTCCGGTCAG
>JAUVBS010000258.1 GCA_030591105.1 bacterium
CCCTATGCGCCGATAGTGGTCGGCAACCTACCGCTCACCGGTTACGCCTTCGGCGTGGCGATCGCTGGCACACTGGTCTACGTCGCGGTGGGCGAGGCCGGCCTGGCGATCGTCGATGCCGACGATCCCGCCGCACCGCAGCTGGTCGGCACGCTCGAGCTGGACGGCACCTGCCGTGCGGTGGTGCACTCCGGTCCGTACGTGCAGCTGGCCGCCGGTGAGGCCGGATTGCTGGTGGTCGAAGTGACCGATCCAGCCCACCCGATCCTGCGCGGTAGTCTCGATACCGACGGCGATGGACGCGGGCTGACCATCGGCAACCAGCTGACTTACCTGGGCGACGGCAGCGGCGGTCTGCGTATCGTCGAGGTCGATCCGACCGGCTTCGACACTGCGCACAACCTGATCGTCTCGACCGCGGTTACCAGCGGCTCGGATCCCATCGCGCGAGCCCGTCTGGCCTGCACCGGCAGCGATTCAGTCTACTGGGATCTGTCAGTAAATGCGGGTATGACCTGGTCGCCGATCTGGCCTGATCAGGAGTGGTTCGCCTTCGCCGAGCCGGGCACGACGTTGCACTGGCGAGCAACCCTCGTCTACACCGGCGGCGCAGTTGGTCCGTCCTGCAACCAGTTGGGCATCGAGTACGACGTTCTGCACGCCTATGGCGACATCAGCACAGTGATCGACGTACCGGACGACGACGGTGGGCAGGTCCGCGTCGTCTGGTCGGCCAGCCGTTTCGACGCCGTCGGGAGCGAAACTCCCATCACCGAGTACTCGGTCTACCGGCGCTTCGACGAGACGGCCCGCAACACCGTGACCGGATACGTTTTGACCGGAGACAACGCGGCCGGCGGCCCGCAACCACCGTACCCTCCCCCGGGCGACTGGGACTACCTCGTCACCGTACCGGCCGACGCGGAAAACCAGTACGCGGTGGTGGTACCGACCCTCGCTGATAGCAACGTCGTCGGCGGCATGGTCTGGTCGGTCTTCTTCGTCCGCGCCCGCACCGCCGAGATCGGCACGTACTTCGATTCGCCGCCCGATAGCGGCTACTCGCTGGACAACCTGCGTCCGGACTCCCCGACCGGGTTCACTGTGGCGTACGACGCGATCGACGGTAACCGACTCGCCTGGTCCGTTTACCCCGAACCCGATTTCGCGCACTTCCGCATCTACCGTAGCGACGATCCCCAGTTCTTGCCGGGGCCTGGCAACCTGCTGCAGATCGTCCACGAAACCGAATACGTCGACGCCGCAGACGCCGGCACTATCTGGTATTACCGTCTGACCGTGGTCGTGCTCGACGGCAACGAGAGTTATCCGGTAGCTCCCACCGTCCTGACCTCCGCGCCGGACACCGATCCTGAGACCATTCCCCTCGGTATCCACTTGCTGGGCGGCCATCCCAACCCGTTCAACCCGACGGTACAGATCGGTTACTCAGTAGGGCCGACCTCGCAAACCGTACGCCTGGATATTTTCGACACCCGCGGCCGGCTACTCCGTACACTGGCCGACGGCCCCCAGCCGGTCGGTAGGCACACCGTCCTCTGGGTCGGCCGCGACGGCGCCGGCCGGGCTCTCCCCTCGGGAGTCTATATCGCCCGCCTACAAGGGGCCGGCGACAACCAAGCCCTCAAATTGACCCTAGCCCGCTAGATGTCAGTTGTGCCTTCGAACATGTCTCTCACCGTATTCGGCCCCGAGCTTGGGTATGGGGTGGATGGTCTAACACCTTGGTAATGGGGTGTCACGAAGGCCCCGTAGCCAGGAGGGCGAAGGGGCCGTAGTGCGGAGTGAGCCGCCACAGGAAGTGGCGGCGAACGCCCCTATTACCAAGGTGTTAGACCATCCACCCCCCAGCCTACCACCCGCAACAGCAGTAGCCACATTCTCGAAGCCACAACGACGGTCAAGCAAGCAGCGGATCGGCCGATGTTTGAGGAGAGAACCGCGATTCCGCCAGAAAGCCCCGGGTTACGGCCCGGTCGGATCAGGAGTAGACCCGCCGATGAAAGACGGTAAACGGGATAGTATCTCGGCCCGCTACGAACGTGCGCTCGCCGCTGTCAGTCTGAGGATGGACGAGTCGGCCACGAACATCCAGAGCACGGCCGAATCGCTTCGCCGCACGTCACTTACGACGGGGCAGGAAAGCCACCTCAGCGCGTTGCTGGTCGGCGCGGGCGAGCTCGCGTCGATCGCCGAGCATCTACGCGAATACGCCGCGCTTCACTTCGGCACGCGGGAGCTGGCAGACCGCGATTTCGATCTGATCGAAGTCGTCGAAGAATTGAACGACCCGCTGGCGGTCGAGGCCCAGACGAAAGGCCTCGCGTACGTATCGAACATCGGCCCGACGGTGCCGACGCTGCTGCGCGGTGATCCCTGGCGTCTACGGCGGATCTTGACGCTGCTGCTCGAGAACGCCGTCACCTTCACCGACCAGGGCGAGGTCTGTCTGAAGATCGAATCCGACGAAGCGGACGAAGAGGCAGTCACGCTGACGATCACGGTATTGGACACCGGCCGTGGCATCGCGACCGAGCACCGAAAACACCTGATGAAACCGTTCTGGCAGGCCGATCCGGGCTCCGGCCAAGGCTGCGGGATCGGCCTGGCCACCACCGCACTCATGTTGAAGCAGTGGGACAGTCGCCTGGAAGTATACAGCCAGCCCGATAGCGGCAGCACCTTCCGCTTCCGCCTGCGTATTGCTCTGCAGGCCGACCGGAGTACGGCACCGTCGCCGGTCGATTTGACCGGCAAGCGAATCCTCGTCGCCGACGCCAATGCGACCCAACGCTTCGCCCTGCAAGCGCTATTGCAGGAGTGGGGAGCACATTGCGATCTCGCCGCGACGACTGCCGAAGTGCGGCATCTCGCGCGTCTGGCCAACGATGAACAGCTGTGGGATCTACTGCTGGTCGATCCGGATAGCCTCGAGCTAAGTCCCGGTGACTGGAGCCGCGAGTTCGCCGGCGATACCGCGCTTGCTGGTGCTCCCGGTCTGTTCCTGCAACCGCTGGCCACGCTATCCGAAACCGCACGCGACGCGGAATCCGCCAGCCCAGCGCACCTCTACAAGCCAGTCCGCCGCGAACACCTTTGCCGAGCCGTCGCACGCGCTCTCCGGCTACCGGTTCACGAGAGCGGCGCCGAGCACGAAGTGGATCGGGCCGCCGTCGTTGCCACAGCGCCAGCACGTGCCGTCGCTGCCGACAGCGCAGCCGATGCGCCGACCGGCCCGTTGATCCTCCTCGCCGAGGACAACCGTGTGAATCGCAAGGTTGCCGTGACGATGCTCAACGCAGCCGGGTACCGGGTCGAGACTGCGACCAACGGCCAGGAGGCCATCGAGGCCCTGGCAAACTGTCGCTACGACCTGATCCTGATGGACGTCGGCATGCCGGTGATGGACGGCCTGCAGGCGACACGCAACATCCGCGACGGCTGGCACGGAGCTGGTAACGAAGGGATCCCGATCGTCGCCATGACGGCCCACGCCATGAAAGGCGATCGTGAGCGCTGCCTCGCCTCTGGCATGGATGACTACGTCGCCAAACCGGTGCAGCCGGAGGAACTCTGCACGGTGATCGAGCGCTGCCTCACCGCAGCCAACGGCCGGCCGCCGGTAGCCGACATCGACGGCGTCGTCGAGAGCAGTCCGTTGCTCGACGAAGCAGCTTTAATTGCTCGTTTCGATGGCGACGAAAAGCAGGCACAAGCGTCACTCGTGTGCCTACTGGAAGAAGCGCCGCGTTTGCTGCGCGACATCCGCGAAGCGCTACGCGAACGCGATTGTGATCGGCTGAGCGCGCACGCCGACCAGCTGGAAGAGGCCGCCAGCCTCTGCGCGGCGTCTGCTCTACACGACCTCGCGGTGGGCATCGGCGCCAGAGCTACACAGGAAAAAATCGGAGAGGTCGATGCTCTGGTACAGGAGGCGGAAATCGTCTTCGTCCGGCTGAAACACCTGCTCGCGCGTAGCCCGGTGGCGACTTAGCCCCGATTAGAAATCGTTTCAGGTTTCCGCCACGATGGTGGCCTTGTATCCGAGTTCCTCGACCCGACCGGCGAGCGCCGCAGCGTCCAGATCGCTGCC
>JAUVBS010000378.1 GCA_030591105.1 bacterium
CGGCTAGCAGCCGCGGGGTGAGGTGGTTCGGCGGTAGGTCGACCAGCCGGCGCGCCAGTATACAGCCCGCCGCGTACGCCCGGCCCTCGGCAACCCCGGCACGCATGCTGCGCACCAGGCTGCCATCGCGGTCGATCAGCTGGCAACTGCGGGGCGACCGGTCGGTACGCGCTTTGGTGCCCGTCTTGAGCGGCCGAACCGCAGGCACCGACAATTCGGCCCCTTCGACCCAGCAGCGCGCGATTGTCTGCGGATCGAACCCACCGGCCTCAGCGCCGGGCGGCATCAGGAGGATTCTCTCGGACGCCAGGTCACCGGCCCGCTGGGTGGCCACGCCGGCAACACGCCGCAAGGTGTCGAGACCGACAGCATCCGGCTTGCCGAGTCCGACCAGCAGGATCCAGCCCGCTTTGATCTGCGGTGCGTGAAGCGGCAGCGAGGTCTCCGCCGCACCCTTGAAACCCGACCGTGAGACGGCAGTAAAGAGCGGCGCTGACCGCCCACCGAGCGCTTCCGCAAGCGGTCGTAAAAAACCCCGCCCCTCGATCTCACACACCGGAATCACCAGCAGGTCGCCGGCCAGCTTCAGCGGATCACCCTTGACTACGGACCAACGCATGGACAACTCCTGTTCCGGTGACGGCGCGACGGAGCGCGCCGCCGACGCGGGTAAACACGTTCCGCAAGACTCGTGACCTCCGGCCGGAGGTCATTCCCGAACGAATCGCATCGACCGATTGTACGCAGGTGCGGTCCGATCGCAAAGCGATTGTTACGCTCGTTGACACCGACCGACGGCAATACCGGACGTTAACCCGGACTATTTGCGAATGGCCGTCGCGAGGTTCAGAAGAATGCCCGCCAAGAGCGCCCTTGAGCGACCTGGCGATGTGGCGTTACAATGACGACCTCAGCGGCGGACCGCATCCCGACGGAGAAGGAGCTCGATTCATGGGCGAGACAATGACCCGCTCGGTCAGCTGGAAACCGTGGCACTGGGCCCTTTACTGGCAGATCCTGCTGGCACTGATCCTGGGCGTGGGCGCCGGCCTCCTGTGGGGCCGCGAAGCCGTCTGGCCCGGTGGCTTCCGCCCCTACGCCCTCTACGACTTCCTCGGGCAGACCTTCCTGCGCGCGCTGCGGATGGTGATCGTCCCGTTGATCATCGGCTCGATCATCACCGGGGTGGCATCGGTCGGTGCGAGCCGCAACCTCGGCCGGCTATTCGGCAAGACCTTCGGCTGGTACATCACGACGAGCTTGCTCGCGATCCTGACCGGTTTGATCCTGGTGAATCTGGTCCAGCCCGGTCTGGTGGACGGCGAACCGGTCGGCACGCGTCTCGGCCTTGAGGCGCTCCCGGAGGAGCTAGCCGACGGCCTGAGTGGACGCGGCGCCGCAGATCTGGTCGGCATCATCCAGCGTATGATTCCGACCAATCCCCTGGACGCCGCCGCACGGGGCGAGATGTTGCCGTTGATCTTCTTCTGTCTGCTCTACGGGATCGCGCTGACTTTGCTGACCGAGCGCCAGCGCCAGGCACAACTACCGTTCTTCGAAAGTCTGTTTGCGGCGATGATGAAAATCACCAGCTGGGTGATTGCCGTCGCACCAGTGGGGATTTTCGGTCTGATGGCTAAAATCATCGCCAACAGCGGCTTTGCGGCCTTTGGACCGCTGGCGCGCTACGGCATGACCGTGCTGGCTGCCCTCATGCTGCACGCCGTGGTGACCCTGCCGTTGCTGTTGTGGCTGGTCGCGCGGTTACCGGGGCACCGCCACGCACGCATCATGGCACCAGCACTCTTGACGGCTTTCTCGACCCGTAGTTCCTCGGCCACCCTGCCGCTGACCCTCACTCGTGTCGAAAAGGGAGCCGGGGTAAGCAACCGCATTTCCAGCTTCGTGCTCCCGCTCGGCGCGACCATCAACATGGATGGTACCGCGCTTTACGAGTGTGTCGCCGCGCTGTTCATCGCCCAGGCCTACGGCGTCTCCTTGGGGATCGGTGCCCAGGTGATCGTCGTGCTGACCGCTCTCTTGGCAAGCATCGGGGCAGCCGGTATCCCCGCCGCAGGACTGGTGATGATCTCGATCATCCTGGATGCCGTCGGCCTGCCACTCGAGGGCGTCGCTTTGATTCTGGCCATCGATCCGGTGCTGGACATGTGCCGCACTTGTGTGAACGTCTGGAGCGATAGCTGCGGCGCGGTGGTCATCGCCCACAGCGAGGGCGAGATCGTGCTAAGGAATACGGCCGACGAGACCGCAAACCTACCGAGCACGTAATTGCAACGTCCGGCACAGGTTTTACGTATCGTGAGGAACCAGCTGGCTGTCGGGCTCATCGCGGTGATGATCGGAAGGTGACGAGGTGAACACTGGATCTGACAACGGAGCCGATTACGACCCGCGCCCCAGCGAAGGACTGGCACTGCCACCCTGGGAAGACCGCGCGCGTTACGGTTTTCTGAACAGCCTATACCTCACCGTCAAGGACGTTCTGCTCATACCGGGCCGCTTCTTCGCGCGTATGCCGACGGAGATCGGCCTGATGCAACCGCTGTTCTTCGCCATCGTGGTCGGGGTCATCGGTTATTTCTTCGACTGGATGTGGACGCTGACCGGCAGCTCCCTGCAGATCTTCGTCGCCGAGGACGTGAGCGAAGTGGTCCGGCCGGCACTGGCCACCGGCGCCCGCTTCATCTTCAGCCCACTGCTCGTCGCGGCCGAGGTGATCATCTCCGCCGGCATCGTCCACCTCTGCTTGATCATCGTGGCCGGCAATCGACTCGGCTTCGAAGCGACCTTCCGGGTGATCGCCTACGCCCACGCCACGGCGGTACTGGCGGTGGTCCCGTTCTGCGGCGAC
>JAUVBS010000263.1 GCA_030591105.1 bacterium
GCGTATCAACTCGATATTCAACGGGTCCAAACCACTGAACACCTCGTCGAGGATCACCAGATCCGGCTCGTGGATAAAAGTGGCCGCGAATTGGATCTTCTGCTGCATACCCTTCGAGAGCGTATCGACTTTCTTGTCGCGCCAGTCGGCCAACTCGAGTCGCTCGAGCCACACGTCGGCACGGCGGTACGCTTCACGCCGCGGGACGCCCTTGAGCTCGGCCAGGTAAGCGAGTTGGTCGATACTCTTCATCCGGCGATAAAGGCCGCGTTCCTCTGGCAGGTAGCCGACGCGGTCGCGCAGCGCCAAGGTCAACGGCTGGTTGGCGAACTGGATCGTGCCCTCATCGGGCAACAAGATGTTCATGATGCAGCGGATGATGGTCGTCTTGCCCGCGCCGTTCGGTCCGAGGAAACCGTAGATGGCACCTCGCGGGATCACGAGCGAGACGTCGGCGACGGCGTGTACGCTACCGTAACTCTTGCTCACCGACTGCAAGGTCAATACCGGCTCGCCTATCGGCGGTAGTTCGATATTCAGTGTAGACATGCGACTCCTGGTACCGGACATTAGCCGGCCGGACAGGTGCAACGTCACGAGATCGAAACGACACTATGCGGGGAAACACCGCGTGACAACAGTAAGCCGCCTGCCGAACGGAGGCAAGGCGACCGAACGTAAACGCAACCCGACGTAAAAAGGATCCGGCTCGCCCAAGGCGAGCCGGATCACTGTCAACCTGCGACCGCATCCTCATGAAGGGAAGAGGAAATGGCGGTGCCCGAGATTAGTTGTTGGGTTCCCGGTAGCGCTCACCGTTTCGTTCCGCGCCCGAAGACTCCACCGCAGGTTAGATCCCGTTGGTCGTTGGCGAGGTAGGACCGGGTCGAGCGCCGCCCGTGAGCCTGCCCACCGCGGCAATCATGAACGAGAATATTCACAGGAGTATCACGCACATCTGCTTTTTTCGTGACACTCATCACAAACCAATAAAAAATGTGGTTGTTTGATATATAGTACCTTCGAATTTCCGTCACAATCAATTGCCTCTGTGGATATCAATCTGTTATAATTGTAGTTACGTAAAGGTCGCCCCCTGGTATTGGGTCCTCACAAGAGTTGGAATATGTCACAGAGCACGCCAGTAAATCGTCGCATACTACTGATCGAAGACGACCGCGAGCTGATCGATCTGCTGACTTTGCACCTCAGCGCCGAAGGGTATCAGGTCGCCGCCGCGGCCGATGGTGTGGCCGGCTTGCGGGCTTTTCAGGAAGGGCAGTGGGCTCTGGTTCTGCTCGACTGGATGCTACCGACGATCTCGGGCATCGACGTCCTGAAGGAGATGCGTGCCACCGATACGCGCACACCGGTCATGATGCTCACCGCGCGCGGCGAGGAAGCCGACAAGGTCCTGGGTCTCGAGCTGGGTTGTGACGACTACTTGACCAAACCTTTCTCGTTGCGCGAGCTCGCCGCCCGCATCAAGGTACTGCGCCGACGCGTCGAACGCGCCGAGGAATTGGCCAGGGTCGCGGCTGGAGATCAAATCCTCGACCTCGGTCCGGTTAAGATCGACCACGCCAAACGCAAGGTTCGGGTCGACGACGAGCCGGTTCAGTTGACCGTCAAGGAGTACGACCTGCTATACACTCTCGCCGCGCGCCCCGGACGAACATTCAGCCGCCGGCAGTTGCTCGACCTGGTCTGGGATCAGGATTCGGACGTTTACGAGCACACGGTCAACTCGCACGTCAACCGTTTACGCAACAAGATCGAACAGAACCCCGGCCGACCGCGCTTGGTCTTGACGGTCTGGGGTATCGGTTACCGCTTCACCGAAGAATTCTAGCCGACACGCTCGCCGATCGAGCGTCAGGGTGGACAGCCAAGGTATTGCAGCATGAGATGGCCACGCTTCTGGACCACACTCCACTTCCGTATCCCGGCGCTGTTTCTGGCGCTGCTCGGCTTGAGTGCCGGCGCCTATTACTTGTGGGTCAACGCCACTGTCCTGCAGCCGAGTACCGAGCCCGGCGAGGACGAGTGGTACGACCGGGTCGCTGCGGTCGAACTCGACAGCCTCGCCCGTCTGGTCGGTTGTGATCTGGCCGACGTCCCGCGAGCCGAGGAGCACCTGGTCCGCTTCGGCGAACGTAGCGCCGTATTTCAAACGGAAGTCGTGATCACCGACCTTGCCGGCACGGTGATCGCCTCGTCACGGCCCGACAGCCTGACGGCGGCCGTCGCCGCGGTCGATCCCCTGTTGCTGACGGAGATGACCCGCCCAGACTGGGACTGGAATTCCTACCCGGTACCCGAAGACATCGACGCTTATCCGAACCGCATCTTCGAGGTGGATCGCCTCTTCGCCGACACCGACACCGACACCAACGCGGCACCGATCGGCTTCCTGGTCGCCAGCTTCCAGCCGATCACCATCGATTACAATGAGCTGATCGCCGACTACAGACGGCTGCGTCTGCAAGCGCTGGCCATCGCACTGGCCAGCGCCGCGTTGAGCGGACTGATCATCATGGGCTGGCTGAGCCGGCGGATCCGGCAACTGTCCGCCGGGGTCGACGCGTTCGCCGCCGGTGACCTCGCCCGGCGGGTCCCGGCCACCAGCCGTGACGAGCTGGGTAACCTCGGACGCTGTTTCAACGACATGGGTGTCCGCTTGCAGGCGTCGATGGAAGAACTGCAACAGAAAGAACGCTTCCAGCGCAGACTGATCGCCAACATCTCCCACGACCTGCGCACGCCGATGACCAGCCTGCGCGGCTACATCGACACCTTGCTGATAAACCGCGACCAGCTCCCGGCCCAGGAACGGAACCGCTACCTCAACATCATCAGCGCCAACCTCGACCACCTCGATAAACTGATCGACCAGCTGCTCGATCTCTCGCGGCTCGACGCCGGCCAGGCGAAATTCCAGCCGGAGGATTTCCCGTTGCCCGAACTGGTGGACGAGGCACTCTCACGCTGCGCCGTCGCGGCGAGCGAACGCGACGTGACCTTGCGCGTCGAACTGGCTGCCGAGCTACCGCTGGTCCACGCCGACCCACTGCAAACTGCGCAGGTGCTGCAAAACCTGATCGACAACGGAATCAAGTTCAACCTCCCCGGCGGTGAAGTCGTCGTCCGGATGGCCTGTGCTGGCGACGCGATAGCAGTGTCGATCAGCGACACCGGAGTTGGCATCCCGTCCGAGGACTTACCCCACGTATTCGAGCGCTTCTTCACCAGCGACCGCAGCCGTACCCGCAAGGGCAACAGCAGCGGCCTCGGCTTGGCTATCAGCCAGAAGATCCTCGCCGGTCACGGCACCGAACTGACCGTGCAAAGCGAGTTCGGTGCGGGCGCAACGTTCGGCTTCCAGTTATCGGCAGCGGACACCCCGCGCGCACAAAGCGCCGAAGCGTAGACCGGATCCTGCACGAGAAATCGCCGCTAGCGCTGGTCGTCCGCGGGGTCTCGACGTAACATCTCCCGGACCACAACAACACTGCACAGTCCCGCCCCCAACAGCAAACCCCAGCCGCGGCCCGGTTCGCCCAGCAGCAGTTTTCCGAGCCCGAACAACAGGCAGTAGGTTCCGGTCACACCGGCGGCCCAGGCGCCGATCACGTGCCAGGAGAGGCCGTCGCAACGGACCTGCGGTGCGGCGGCCGCAATCGGGCCCCAGAACCCGCCCGGCCGCACGCGGCGGTAGAAAGCCAGCAGACGACCGCTGTCCACCGGCGGTGTCGCCAGGGTCACGACGAGCCAGGTCACGATACTCGTCGGTACCAGCAAGAGCGCCTTGTGGTGGGTCTGTAACGCCACGCCGGCGACGGTGACCGGCGTGGCGAAGAGTTCGTACTGCGTACCGGCCTGCAGCGCCGCGGTCACCTCGAAACCGAACGCCATCACCAGCGAGGCCGCCAGCGCGGCGATCTCGCTCCAGGCGTTGATGCGCCACCAGAACCAGCGCAAGATCAACACCGGACCGATGCCCGCACCCATGGCCCAGACGAAAAGCCACGCCTTGCCGATACTCCGCAAGTAGAACGCGACGACGATGGCGCAGACCATCATGGCGACCA
>JAUVBS010000036.1 GCA_030591105.1 bacterium
CGGTCTGTTTCGCCGTCTGGCCAGGATCCCCGAGAACCTCGGTGAAGCTCTCGCCACCGTCGAACGAGCGGTATATAATACCGTAGGCGGCAACGTATAGTTCGTCGAGCGTCGGTTCGGACGCGTCGGTCACGACACGCCAGACGTAATTGAACGGGCTGTCGGTTTGCTGGGGATTGCCGGTGGTGGTGGCCGGTAGCAAGGCCCAGCTCTGCCCACCGTCGGTCGATTTGAATACGCCGTCGCCGCGATACGGCGCGCTGCCACCGTTCGCGGAGTTACCGTACTGCTCGCCGGTTCCATAGTACCAGACGAACTCGAGCCCCGGCCGCGTGTCCTGCGCGACGCAGGTGACGCTGTGCAGTTGGGTACTACCTGTGGTCAGATCCCAGTTCGCTCCGTCGTCGTCGGTGCGCCACATGCCGCCGGAGACACCACCGGCGAGTAACGTCCGGTAGGTCGGGTCACTCACGTCGATGGCGAGGGCGCGGGTCCGGCCTCCGATGTTGTACGGGCCGCGGCCAGTCCAGCCGACGAACTTATCGGCGGCGTTGGCCTTGTCGCCGCCGGCAGCCGCCGCACGGTCAGCCCAGGCACTGGTACGCCAGCGCGGCAAACCGCGCGCAAATTCCTGCTCGCGGCGGTGGATGTCCGGCGGTATACGTCCGGTGGCCGGATCGGCCAAGCGCCTCTGTTCCCATTCACGCCTCAGATCGGGACCGCCATCTTTGCGGGACGGAATCGCCTCCGGCGGTGCCGGAGCAATCTCGGGGCGGGCAACCGAGAGCTCGGGTTGGTGCGACCGCTCGGTGGGACCCGGTCCTGTAGCCGGCATTTGACTCAACGCGGCGGCGATCAGCGCCAACGCGGCGATACTTAAAAGAGCGTGCTTCTTCATGGGCTACGAACTCCTGCTCTGGGAATGGGGCGGTTCTAACTGCGATCGGTCGATCTCGGGGCGGGCACGCGGCACGCCACTATTTGCGGCGCTCTAGACGCCATCAGACTCAGAATCACATATTATAACACAATTCCCGCGTGAAGTTAAATTTGGCTGGTTGTGCTTTCGAAAATGAGGTTCGCGGGCAATGGTGGTATTCTCAAAGCCTAGAACAATAATATACAACTCATAGATCATGTGCGCGCCCCCCGGGGGGGCCTGTTTATGCCACTGGCGATTAATATTTGTCGTTGTGGCGCATCGTGCTGGCCGAGATCAGAACAAAAGAAACACTTTCGCCGGCACAACTCACAATTTTTGCCTGAATCACGGCGTTTCCTGGCGATAGACCATCGCCTCGACGACCCGGAAACCAAACTGCTCGTACAGACCGTGCGCGTCGCGTGTGCGTAGCAGCATCTGCGGGACCGATGCGACGGTGGGGTGTTGCATGAGACAATCGTTGAGCCATTTGCCCAGACCGGCGCCACGGAATTCGGGGTGGACGACCACGTCACAAATCCAGGCGAAGGTCGTCCCGTCGGTCACGACGCGCGCGAAACCGATCTGTCGGCGCTCGCTATACAGCCCGAAGCACAGCGAGTTGGCGATGGATTTTTCGATCACCTCCGGCGAGCGGGAGGCAGCCCAGTAAGTTTCTTGCAGCGCCGGGACGATGTAGTAGAGGTCCAGCTCTTCGTTGTTGTCGCTTATCCGGTAACTTCCTCGGGTCCACTCCATGAGTTGCCTCTCCTGTCCGCTCAGTGTCGCAGCCGCGTCGGGCACGGTTGCGGTACATCTGGATTCCGTCGCCAGGTGGGCCAGGCTAGAAATCCGCCTGCTTCGGTGCCCGCGGAAACGGGATCACGTCGCGGATATTCTTCAGGCCGGTCACGTAGTTGATGGCGCGCTCGAAACCGAGCCCGAAGCCAGCGTGCGGCACCGTCCCGTAGCGACGCAGGTCGCGGTACCACCAGTAGTTCTGCTTGTCGAGCCCCACTTCTGTGATGCGCGCGTCGAGCACATCGAGCCGCTCTTCGCGTTGGCTGCCACCAATGATCTCGCCGATGCCGGGCGCCAGCACATCCATCGCCGCGACGGTCTTGCCGTCGTCGTTCACCCGCATGTAGAACGCCTTGATCTCACGCGGGTAGTCGGTCACGACGATTGGGCGTCCGCAGTACTCCTCGCAGAGGTAGCGTTCGTGTTCCGATTGCAGGTCGCTGCCCCAGGTCACCGGGAATTCGAACCGGTCGTTCACCTTCTCGAGGGCCACGATGGCGTCGGTGTAAGTCATACGTTCGAAACTCGTGTCGACGAAACTTTCCAGCCTCGTTATCGCGTCCTTGGCCACGTGGCGCGCGAAGAACGCCATGTCGTCGGCACGCTCTTCGAGTACCGCCCGGAAGATGAAACGCAGATAGTCTTCGGCCAGCTGCGCGTTGTCACTGAGGTCGGCGAACGCGATCTCCGGTTCGATCATCCAGAATTCCGACAGATGCCGACTCGTGTTGGAGTTCTCCGCGCGGAAGGTCGGGCCGAAAGTGTAGACGCGCGTCAGTGAGCAGCAGTAGGCCTCGACGTTCAGCTGCCCCGATACGCTGAGAAACGCCTCACGGCCGAAGAAGTCCTGACCGAAATCGATCTTCCCGTCGTCGGTGCGTGGTAGGTTCACCAGATCGAGCGTCGACACCCGGAACAACTCGCCGGCGCCCTCGGCGTCACTCGCGGTGATGATCGGCGTGTGGATCCAGTAGAACCCGCGCTCGTGGAAGAAACGGTGCGAAGCGTGCGCTAGGCAGTCGCGCACGCGGGTCACTGCGCCAAAAGTGTTGGTCCGCGGCCGCAGGTGCGCCACCTCGCGCAGGAACTCGAGACTGTGCCGTTTGGGCTGGATCGGATAGGTCTCCGGGTCGTCGACCCAGCCGACCACCTCCATGGTGTTGGCCTGCAGCTCGATCTGCTGACCCTTGCCCTGCGACGCGACGAGCTCGCCACTGCAGACGACCGCGCAACCGGCACTCACCCGGACGATCTCCGCCGCATAGTTGGGCAGCGTATCCGGTGCGACCACCTGCAGCGAGTCGAAGCAGGTGCCGTCGCTTACCTGCAAAAAACTCAAACCCGCCTTCGAGTCGCGGCGGGTACGCACCCAGCCCTTGACGGTCACGGTCGTACCGATCGCCACCGCGCCGGACAACAGGTCGGAGATCATTTGCCAGGCCATGAAAACCACTTTCTCGTTACAAGCCCTTGCCGAATATAACCGAATCGCGCGCCGCCACCAAGCGACAGGCGGTTCACACCGCACCGGGTGCCGGTTCCGACCGGCCGGCGCCACCGCCGCTCGCCACTACCAGTCGCGCATGTTCGGCTCAGGCGTGGGCCGGTTACCGAGGATCTCCTCCAGACGGGTATCTACCTGCGCGTCGATCAGCGACACAACCTCCGCAGCGGCCATGTTTTCAACCACCTGCTCCGGACGCGACGCTCCGGTGATCACACTGCTGACGTGCGGATTCTTCAGACACCAGGCGATGGCGAGCTGGGCCTGGGTACACCCCAGGTCGGCTGCCACGGCGGCGAGCTGACGCACCTTGGCCAGATTCGCCTCGGCTTGTTCACCCTGAACGATGTTGCGCAGCCATTCGTAGCTCGGCAGCGTCATACGGCTCCCGTCAGGCAAACCGTCGTTGTACTTGCCGCTCAACAGGCCGCTGCCGAGGGGACTCCAGATCGTCGTCCCGAGTCCGATCTCGTCGTACAGACGCGCGTACTCTTTCTCGACCCGCTCGCGGTGCAGCATGTTGTACTGGGGCTGCTCCATGGTCGGCGGTACCAGCCGCTCGCGGCGGGCGATGTGATACGCCTCGCGTATCTGCTCGGCGCTCCACTCGCTGGTACCCCAGTAGAACGCCCGTCCGGAATCGATCAAGTAGCTCATGGCACGCACTGTCTCGGCCAGGGGTGTGTCGGTATCGGGTCGGTGGCAGTACACCAGGTCGACGTAGTCCAGCTGCAGACGATCGAGGGCCGCGTCGGTACCTTCGACGATGTGCTTACGTGACAGGCCGCGGTCGTTGGGACCGGACCCGCCCCAGAAGATCTTCGTCGAGATGACCAGATCAGTTCGCTGCCAACCTTTCTGCCGCAACACGGCGCCCATGATCGTCTCGGCACGACCGGCAGCATAGACCTCCGCGTTGTCGAAAAAATTCACGCCGGCGTCGTAGGCAGCTTGCATACAAGCCGCTGCGGCATCTTCGTCCATCTGGTCACCGAAGGTGACCCAGGCCCCGTACGAAAGGGCTGACACTTTCAGCCCCGATCTCCCCAGAAAGCGGTATTCCATTGATTGCTCCCTTGGCTACCCAGCAGCGCGCGGCCATTGCGGTGCCAGCGACATCTGGTATCATTCTCCTATCGTACGATCCTACCATGCTACCCTGTCCAGGAGGAAATGCCATGGTGCCGTCACGCACGGCCACGAGCTCCGCGCCCGCCTTGTTCACCGGTCTGAGCTCCGCGCTCGTGCTGGCAGCTTGCGCAGTGCTGGCCTGCTATTTATTGGCAATCGTCGGCTGCGGCGCCGCTCCAGGCACGGACGAGCGCTCTGGCACGGTCGCCTCCCCCGACGGCGTGGCCATCGCCTACAGCATGACCGGCGCCGGCGACGAGACCGTGGTCTTCGTGCACGGCTGGAGTTGCGACCGCAGCTACTGGGACGAGCAGATCGCCGCGGTGAGCGCCCGCTACCGCGTGGTCCGGATCGATCTGGCCGGTCACGGCGAGTCGGGCTTGGGCCGCCAGCAATACACGATGCGTGCGTTCGGCAAGGACGTGGCCGCGGTGATCGATGCCCTCGATCTGAAACCGGTCGTACTTGTCGGCCACTCCATGGGCGGAACGGTGGCCGTCGAGGCCGCACGGATCGTTCCCGACCGGATCATCGGACTGATCGGCATCGACACGCTCCGCCGTCCGACCTTCGGCCTGAACGACGAGCAGATCCAAGGGTTCCTCGCCCCATTCCACGCCGACTTCGCGCAACAGACCGATACCTTCGTCCGTAACATGTTCCCAGCGGACGCCGACAGTGCCCTGGTCGCTCGGATTGCCGGCGACATGGCCGCCGCCCCACCGGCGGTGGCTATTTCCGCCATGGCCGAACTATTGGGTAATGACCTGAGCCCGGCCCTGGCCGAGCTGGATGTGCCGATCCGTTGCCTCGACGCCGACCAGTGGCCGGCTGACCTGGCTGCCTGGGCGGAATACACCGGTGGGTACGAGATCGAGGTCATGCCCGAAGTCGGCCATTTTCTGATGCTCGAACAGCCTGCAGAATTCAACCGCCGGTTACTGACGATCATCGACGCGATCGTAAGCGCCGCGAACGCCGAATAGCACGGCGGAGGTACCGCATTGGCAACCAGAGACTCCGGCGCCCAACTGGAGCGCCTCGCCGAATTCAACCGGGCGATCATCAGCAGCATGCGCGAGGGTCTGGTTGTCGCGGACAACGACGGTGTATTCCAGCTCGTGAACCCCGCCGCTGGCCGCATGCTCGGTTACGCGCCCGACGAGCTGGTCGGCCAGCAGCAGAACTGCGTGGTGCCCGAGGATCAGATCTCGGTCGTTCTCGCGGCCCAACGTCGCCGCGAGCAGGGAGATTCCGACAGCTACGAACTCGATTTGGTTGCGAAGGACAGTACCCGATTTCCCGTCCGCGTCGCCGGCAGTCCGCTGATACTCGGCGGGGAGCTTACCGGCACCATCGCCGTGTTCACCGACCTGACCGCGCAAAAACACGAGAAGGTCCAACGCGAACATCTGCAAGGTCAACTGCGCCAGGCGCAAAAAATGGAAGCGCTCGGACAGCTCGCCGGCGGTATGGCCCACGACTTCAACAACATCCTGCAGATGATCGTCGGGTTCACCGATCTGGCGCGTATCGAGGTCACCACCGGCAAGTCACCGATCGGATCCCTCGACGAGGTCTTGCACGCCGCCGACCGCGCAAGCCAGCTGGTCAAGCAGGTACTATCTTTCAGCCGCCGCTCCGAAGACACGCTACAGCCTATATCGCTCTGCCCGGTGGTGGACGATAGTCTCAATCTATTGCGCTCGACCCTGCCGTCCACCATGGACGTCCGCCGAGCCGTCTGCTCCGACTGCGCGCCGATCTCCGGCAACGCGACTCTCATCCACCAGATCTTGCTGAATCTCGGTACCAACTCCATGCAGTCGATGGCAGGTGATAGCGGTGTGTTCGAGGTATCGGTGCACCCCTATATCGTCGACGCGGACCTGGCCAGACGAAACCAAGATTTGCACGCCGGCGACTACATACGGATGACGGTGCGCGATACCGGATGTGGCATGGATGCGGCGACGCTCGAACGCATCTTCGAACCGTACTTCACGACGAAACTACGCGGTGAGGGTACCGGGCTCGGTCTGGCCGTCGTCCACGGTATCGTCAGTCAACTGGGCGGCGCCATCACCGTCGAGAGCGAACCGGGTGTCGGTACAACCTTCGACATCTTCCTGCCGACACTGCTGCAAGCGGCTATCGTGCTCGAGGATCTCGACCAGGACGAAGTGCCCGGCGGTGACGAACACATCCTCTTCGTCGATGATGAACCGCAGATCGTGGCCATGACCCGTCTGCAACTCAGCCAGTTCGGCTACCGGGTGACCGCCGTTGCGCGGAGCGAAGAGGCCTTGAAGCGCCTCGCAGCGCAGCCCGACGCCTTCGACCTCTTGATCACCGACCAGACCATGCCCGGCCTGACCGGCGGCGAACTGGCGGTACAAGCACGGCTTATCCGCCCCGACCTACCGATCATCCTCTGCACCGGCTACAGCAACTCGTTCGACGACGAGCGGGCCGCCACCCAGGGGATCAACGCGTTGCTGGCCAAACCGATCTCGCGCACAGAACTGGCGCGGACGGTGCGCGAGGTGCTGGATCGGGTGGAAAAGTAACCGCCGACTAGAGCAGCCGTCGACTAGATCTCGTTCAGTGAAACGAGATCTACTTCATCAACGTCACACGGATTGCCGCGTATCTCTCCCCTTGGCGCAGGTACGCGAAGTAGAGTCCTGAAGAGACCGGCAAATCCCGTCCGTCCCGTCCGTCCCAGACCACTTCCCGCCAGCCCGGTCCCGCTTCGTCGAGACGCCGGCTCCAGATCTGCCGTCCGTCGATGGAGAAGATCCGCAGGACAGCCGTTCCGGACGCCGGCTGGTAGAAACGCAGCGTGGTCCGGGGATTGAAAGGGTTGGGGTATGCGCTCAGGGCGAGTTCTCGATGGGGCAGCTCATCGGCCACCGCGGTGATCACGTTCTGGATGGCACCGTAGATACGGAGTTTGCCCGCACCCCAGCGATCGATGTCGTCCGTGTGCTCGTCCTGACCGGCGCCCGCGCGCACCAGTTGCCGGAACCGGCCGTTGTCCAGGTCGGGAATGAGCTGCTTCAACAGGGCGGCAGCACCGGCCACATGGGGTCCCGCAGCGCTGGTGCCACCGAAGGCGGCGAAATCACCGACGTGGAAGGCGTGTGCGCTGTAAACGATGGAGCCGGGTGCGGCTATGTCCACGTCAGGACGGCCGTCGATACGCGGGCCCCAGCCGCTGAACGTGTTGATGTCCCCGTCACTAGAGGGATTGTAAGCCGCCACGCTGATGGCCGAGTCGGCTGTGGCGGGAAAGGTCACGGTATAGGTCGGGTCGACGGGCTGCCAGGTGTTGGGAGAGACCCAGCCGGAAACATCGTCGTAGAAGTAACCGTGGACGGTGAGGTCGGCCGGACCCGCGAACGCGAACTGCCAGGTGCCGTCGAGGACCCTGCCGTCGGACTCCGCGATACGCAAATCCTGGCGTACAGTGAGGCGGTCGCTGGTGGTGAGATTGCCGTAGATCTCGTAGCCCTGGTCGGTCACGATGCTGCCGTCGGCCGGCAGGGTGATCGGGCTGCCTCCGGGCGGCGTGACGGTGATGGGCCACCATTCACTCACACCGATCCAATGGAAGTTCGCCCAGACAACGTGGGCGTTCGCGGAAACGAGATCCGTCCCCGTGTCGGCATCGAAGGCGGTATGCATGTTACCGGTGGCCAGATTGCCCGCCGGTATGACGATGATCATGCCGTCGTCCGCAGCCAGTTCATTCAGCATGATCTCGGTGTTCGACGAACCATCCATGAATTCCCAGGTCCACTCGCCGTCCTCGATCAGAACGATGTCCGCGCCCTCGTCACGGGCCCAGGCCAGACCGGCCTCGATCGGTAAGAGGAACGGCGGCTCGAACGCCCACCAGAGATTCACATGCAAGCTCTCGATGTCCGGCGCCATGCCGCTCATGGCGTTACGCCAGGCCCAGCCGCCCCCGAAGATCCCCGAAACCTGAGTCCCGTGACCCCAGTAGTCCGCCTCCGCGTCGAGGAGGTCCACCCCGCGGCGATACACCGTACCGTCGCGATCGTAAATCGCCCGCACCTTCGACGGGCCGAGACTGAGCAACGGTTCACCGACGTCGAGATTGCCGTTGCCGTTGATATCGTCGGTCAGGAAGTAGCGCTCGCCGAAACAGGGGTCGGTCTCGTCGTATTCTGGCGGGCCATAATCCCGCTCTCCGTTGTCGTTGGCGTCGTTGTAGAGGAAGTCGAAATCCGTGTCGTAACCGGGACCATTGCCGTGGATGGCGGTGCCGGAAGCCTCGTGATAGAGGAGCGCCTCGCCGGGGCCCGGCAACTCGTCGTCGTCCAGATCCACCGCGTCACCTGGAGTGAGATCCCCGCTCTGATCCACATCGAGCCAGTCGTACTGCTGGCCATCGAGATCGAAGAAGGCCGGATGGTAATAGAGAATTCCGGTGTCGAGATCGCAAATGACGACGCCGTCTCCGGAGAGCGGCACGCCGTCGGGATCGTCGACTTGCCAGGCCAGTTCGGCCTCGACCTGTGGCCGGCTCTGCGCCAGTGTGGGCCGCGCACCGGGGCGCCAGGCGCAATCGATCATGGCCAGCGCAGGATACCTGATCAGGTCGGGCAGAGACGTGAACGGAATCCGCGCCGGGTAGACGGTGCGGCTACCCGCCGGGCCGTTGCCGAAGTCGAAGAACTCGACTCCGAGCTCGCGTAGAGCTGCGAAGTCGTCGGCACCGGGTGCGGCGTGAAAGCGCACCGAGCCCGGAAACTTCTGCTCGGCCGCAATCCAGGGCGCGAGGTTTCCCAGCTCACTCGGATCGGTGAGACTGCTTCGATCCAGCTCCGGCAGCGTCATACGCCCTGCCGCCAGCTCCTGGCGCACGGTGAGTAGAAACGATAGACGGCCCTCGAGGAGCGCCTCGGCCGCGGCTTGCTGGGCGAACATCATTAGTACGATCGGGAGTATCAGGCGGCGCATCTACGGTCCCTTCGCATAGAGATGCTGGCATCGACGGGCACGGGATCGTGACCACGGTCACCGGGGCGAACCGGATCCATTAAGGATACTGGTTTATGATGCAGCATTCAATCCTGCTGGCGTCGGTGACGAAATTGGCGGCGCAGTTCGCGCGGCAAGGGCAGGACCCCCCGGGGGGTCCTCGTCCGCTGCCGAATCGGAGGTCCAGACCGATCCGGGGCGCGAATTTCAACAGCTTGCCAGAACTCGTTTCTAATCCGCAGGCTAAATCGGCGGCCGGCTCCCCTCGCCGTAACCGGTCAGTTCGATGTAGCCCTTACCGCCAACGCTCGTTGCTGGCCCGTCAACACTCGTAGCCGGTCCGCCGGCGGGCGCACCCTGCTGGCCAGACACCGCGGCCGCACCCTCCCAGTAATACACTCCTGAGTGCTGGCTGACATTTTCCTGGTCGTCGAGGAGTGCGCGTACCGTCAGTCGTAAATTCTCGGCCGGCAACTCCAACTCCCACTCCACGGGGTAGGGAGCGGAGGTGGCCGGGCTGCGCCAGATGCGCTGGGATCGGGCAGTGAAGTCGTCCGCCGTGAGGTACGTGACCGTGCCGTCGGCAGCGATCAACGTACCAAGGGCGAAGTCGACGCCGCCGTTGCGGTCGCGTAGTCGGTAGAGCATCAGGTCGCGGCCGTCATCCAGCTGCAGGCAAAACCAGTCCCAGCCCGACTGGTGCGGCCGCAACTGACTACTGGAGAACTCGCGATCCATCCAGGCAGTTCCGTCGACCGGAACGCTTCGGCCACCGTTGGCCACCGTCCCGGCGACCTCCAGACGGGTATAGCTGTAGTACTGGCTGGCCGCTTCGCCGTCTGCGCTCTTGAGGCTGTAGCCACCCGGTCCCTGCAAGACGACTGGGCGGTCCGTGGTCAGGACCAGGTCGAGCGCTAGCTGACGCCGATCGTCGCACGCTCGTATCGCGAAACCGTCGGCACGGCGTTCCAGCCGCCAGATCGCGTCGGTACCGGCCGGCGCGCGGC
>JAUVBS010000184.1 GCA_030591105.1 bacterium
GGGATCCATGACGAGCAGCCGATCCCCGTGACGCAGACCATCTCACGCGGGTCGATCCCCATCTCGTCGATGGCGTGGGCGAACACGTTCAGGACAGTCCCGCCGCCGCAGCCGACGCAGAATGTAGTCGGCAGAATCTCACGTCGCAGGTACTTCAAGAGACGGTGCTGCGGCGGCTCGGTAGTCGGCGCAGGCACTAGATCGTCCAGGTACAGACCGGCCGCAGGATCTTGGCTGCCGTACGCCGGCGAGTGACCCAACGCCGAAGCCGGCGGTTGTTCGTCGGGCGCAACGGACCCCGCATCCGGCGGTGCTACCGCAGCCCGCAACGCGGCCAGGTATTCGGGATCGTTGAGTTCGCGCAGGCTCATGACAGCGCCCTCTCGATCTCGGTACGTATCTCCTGCGACGTGTGGGTCTCGCCGCCGATCTTGCCCAGTGGAATGACCTCGCCGTCGACGTGGCGTTCGACCTCGCGCACCAGCTGGCCGAGGTTCATCTCCGGCACGATGACCCGGCGAGCGCCAGCGCACGCGGCATGGACCTGCGCCACCGGAAATGGCCAGATCGTCACCGGTCTGACGAAGGTCACGCGGTGACCCGCAGCGCGGGCCTGCAGTACCGCACCGCGGGCCGGCCGCGCCGTCGCCCCGTAGGCGATCACGGCGACCTCGGCGCCGTCCTCGGCATCGACGTCGATCCGGGCAATCTCATCACGCGCGGTTTCGATCTTCGCGACCAGACGACGCACCAGGCGGTCGTGAACCTCAGGGGTCTGGACGTCACGCATCCCATTATCCTTGTGCGTCGAGCCGGTCACGTGCACGAACCCACCTTCGCCGAACTCGAGCATGGGCGGTATCAGTTGGCCGCCGAAGACCGGCTCGCCCGAGGTAGCTTTGCGCCGCGCAGTGATCGCGACCCGGTCCGGATGCGGCAAGACGACCCGCTCGCGCAGGTGCCCGATCTCGCCATCCATCAGGAAGATCACCGGCGTGCGGTAGGTCTCGGCGAGGTTGAAGCAGTCGATCATCAGGTCGGCGCACTCCTGGGCCGAGGACGGCGCCAGAGCGATGATGGCGTGGTCACCGTGGGTTCCCCAACGCGCCTGCATCACGTCACCCTGGGCCGGTAACGTCGCCTGCCCGGTCGACGGTCCCGAGCGTTGGACGTCGATGATGACACACGGCGTCTCGGTCATGCAGGCATAGCCGATATTTTCTTGCATCAACGAGAAGCCGGGGCCACTGGTCGCCGTCATGGCCCGAGCGCCGGCCCACGTCGCACCGATCACCGCGGAGATCGAAGCCAGCTCATCTTCGAACTGCACGTAATAACCGCCGGTGAGCGGCAGCTCGCGCGCCATGGTCTCGGCAACCTCCGACGCGGGTGTGATGGGATAGCCGCCGAAAAAATTGCAGCCGGCGTAGATCGCGCCCATGGCCGCCGCTTCGTCGCCCTGGATGAAATGTTCCTGGCCGGCCGACCGGATCAGGTACCGGCGTCGGAGTTCAGCGGTTTCGGTGGCGATGTTCATGGCGTCTGGTTCGTCACTGTCGGTCCCTTACTCGTGCTTGATGAAGATGGCGAATTCCGGACAGAGCAATTCGCACAGCCGGCAACCGTTACAGTCCTCCTCGCGCAGGACCAACGGCACGTAGTAACCATGCTTGTTGATCTGCGTCGAGTCCTCGAGTACCCGCGTCGGACAAAATACGGTACAGATCCGGCAACCCTTACAAAGCTCATTGTCGATGTGGATCATCGTGTGTACTCCCGTGCCTCGCGGCTGGTGACCGTCGATCGTTCAGGTACCGCGTCGGACGCGTTGATACGCCGCTGATCGAAGATAGCGACCACGAAGAACGCTGCCAAGCTGGCCAGCCAGGTGAAATAGATCGGGTGCGGTAACAGGCGCCAGTCCGCCGGCGCAATCAGCCATACCGCCAACGCGGCCATGGTCGCGAGCAATGTCCAGGTGGCCGACGAGCGGCGGCACATCGCGGGCCAGTAAATCGTCATCAACGTGATCAGCGTGTACGCGGTCGACAGCGTCAGACCGATCAAGAGCATCTTCAGGATGCCGGTGACCGTCAACGCCAGCAGGAACGTCACGACGCTCAGCAACAGCACCGTCACGCGGCAAAGTCGCTGGTCACCGGCCGGGCTCAGATCGCGTACGAAGAAGCGCTTGACGATGTCGTTCGAAACGAGCGTCGCGCTACCGAGCAACAGCGCCGACGCGGTGCTCACGTCGGCGGCCCAGAGCCCGGCCAGGATCAACCCGGCCGCCAGCGGCGAGAGGCCGAGCACGACCCGCGGTAGGGCTTCAGCCGGGACGATCCCCGGGTGCAGGACAACGGCCGCCATGCCGATGATGGCACTGATGAACCCCACCGGGGCGATCAACAAACCGCCCAGCAGATACGCCCGGCTGGCGGTGCGTTCGTCGCGGGTGGCGAAACCGATCTGGATCACCGCCTGGGTCGAGTGGACCTGGGTGATCATCACGATGAACCAGGCCGCGATCAAACCGACGCCGATGGCCAGCGGATCGAAGCCGGGGTGGCTGGCAGGCAACTGCGCCGCCAGTTCCGACCAACCTCCCACCTGCGATAAACACAGCAGTGCGCCGATGCTGATGCCGACGTAGATGACCGCCACGTTGACCACATTGGTCAAGCCGGCAGCCCAGAAACCGCCGATCAAGGCGATGGCCACGAACACCACCGCGGTCACGGCCATGCCGCTGCGCAGCGTGAAGACGTCCGGCATGAGCGCCGACAGAATAGCCCCGCCGGCCACGTACTGCAGCGAGGTGATCACGACCTGGATCACCAGCTGCCCGACGACGCCGATGACCCGCCCGGTCGTGCTGTAGCAACGCTCGAACAGTTCGGGCAGGGTGGTGATCTCCAGCCGCCGATAACGGCGCGCCGCACCCAGACCCATCACCAGCGCACCGGCCGCCCAGGCGGCGTTGTACCAGCCCGCCGAGATGCCCGAGGTATAGGCCCGCTCGGCCACGCCGATGGTCGATGCGCCGCCGACCGCGAGTCCCGCCAACAGAGCGGCCGCCACGCCGGCGGGCAGACCCCGCCCGGCCAGCAGGTAGGCGACTATCCCGCCGCCACCGCGGGCAGTCAAACGCCGAGCCCACCAGGTGGCCGCAAACAGAACGACCAGGTAGCAGGCGATCACGGCGATGGGAACCGTATTGGTCATGCTCCACTCCCGAGACTATCTCGGTTCCGTATCGACCTCACTCGCGCGGGTCATACCCGGATTATTGCGGGTTGAACCCGGACTATTCATGAATCATCGCCCGTCGTTATCTTCAACCGCACGTCGACCGCCACCGGCGACGTACCGGCCGGATAGACCAGGATCGGGTTCAGATCCATCTCGGTGATCTGCGGGAAATCGGCCGCCAGGCGCGCGACGCGCAGCAAGAGATCCTCGGCCGCGGCCAGGTCGATGCCCGGCTCGCCGCGGATCCCCGCCAGCAGCGGGTAACCGGCGATGCCGGCGATCATCGCCAGCGCTTCGGGCCGGCTCAGCGGCGCGACGGCGATGTTCACATCTTTCAATACCTCGACGAAGACACCACCCAGACCGAACATCACCAGGCTGCCCAGCCCCGCGGCACCCTTCACGCCGACGATGATCTCACGGCCAACCTCTTTCTGCTCCATCAGCAGGTAACGCGCGTCGCGGCCGGCGAAGCGCTCGCTCATCTCGGCAAACGCTTGGGCCAAGGCGGCCTCGTCCGCAATACCGAGCACGACCCCGCCCGCATCCGATTTGTGAACGACGTCGGACGCATCGACCTTCAGTACGCAGGGGAAACCGACCGTCGCCGCCGCGTCGGCGAGCTGCGCTTGATCGGCAACGGCGGCCAACTTCGGCGTCGGAATCCCGTAAGCCTCCAGCACCGCGAACGCCTCGAACTGCGGCAGATACGTATCACTGCCGGCGTACTTATCGACGATCTTCTCGGCGGCGGCGCGATCGACAGCCAACGCCGGCGGTTCTTCGCGCGGGCGGTCGCGCAGCTCGCGGTAGCGGTTCATCTCAGCCAGAACCCGGGCACCGTCCTCGGCGAACTCGTAGACCGGCAACTGTGAAGCGCGCAACTTGTCAATCAACGCGTAGTTCTGCTCGAAGGTCTCCACGACGACCACGACCGGCTTGTCCGAACCGTCGGTAGCCTCCTTGATACGCGTCGCGATGGCATCGATGTCGGTAAAGGGCGCGGTGACGAAGAAGACGAGCACCATGTCGGTACCGTCTTCTTTGAGCAGTGTATCGATCGCGGCGAAGTAGTGGTCGTGGTTGGCCGTCGCGACCACGTCGACCGGGTTACCGAGACTGGCCTCGGCGTAGAGGCTCTCGGCCAGCCGCGCCTTGCCGTCGCCGGACCACTGCGCCAGCGTCAGCCCCCGCTCGACCGACTCGTCCACCATCTGGATCCCGGGCCCGCCGGTGTTGGTGATCATGCCGATGCGTTTGCCGGCCGGCGGATTCTGCAGCGAGAAGCCGACGGCCGTCTTGATCATCTGATGGGTGTCGGTGAATTCAAGCACGCCGGCCTTGGCGAACATCGCCGTGGCCATGGCCGCCTGGTCGACCAGCATTCCGGTGTGCGAGGAGACGGCCACAGATCCTTCACGGGTCCGGCCGGCCTTGATCGCAAGGATCGGTTTGTGCGGTGTGATCTCGCGGGCGGTCTCGAGAAAAGCCGCTGGGTCCTTGAAACTCTCGATCTGCATCATGATCGCCCGCGTACCTTCGTCCTGACCGTAGTACGCGAGGATCTCGGGCATGGTCAGATCGGCCTCGTTGCCGTACGAGCAGTACATGCGGTGACCCAGACCGACGTTGTGCAAATGCAGCTTGAGCATCTCGCCCATGCCGCCGCCCTGGGCAATGATCGAGACGTTGCCTGGCTTCATCGGTACGAACGTGAAGTTGGCGTAGACCGAGATCTCGGGATCGGCGTTCTGGATACCCTGGCTGTTGGGACCGAAGATGCGCATGCCGAACGAATGGGCGAGTTCGACCATCTCCCGCTCGCGCTGAATCCCTTCTTCGCCCACTTCCTTGAAACCCGCGGTATGCACGATACA
>JAUVBS010000121.1 GCA_030591105.1 bacterium
ACGTCTCCGGCACCGGGGATCTCCGCCGCCTCGGCGATACGGAGAGTGCCGCCGCTCCAATTGTGCCTGACGGCGTTATCGAGCAGCTTCTCCAGCGCGAGTCGCATCAGTTCGCGATCACAGAGCAACACGAAATCGTCGCGTTGAGACATTTCATTGCTGATACTCAATTTCTTCTCGGCCGCTCGTTCGTGGATCCCGATCAGGGCCATGTCGAGCAGACCCGCCAGGCAGACCGGTTCGAACACGAGGCGCCGATCCGTGGCCTGCACCGCTGCCATCTGGATGGCGTCGTTCATGAACGAACTGAGACGGTTGCCGCTGCTGTCGATGATCTCGAGCGTTTCGATGACATTGGCTTGCGCGAGGCGTTCACGCAGGTCGGTCTCCAGACGCGGGATGGTGCCGCGCAGGAAATCGACTCCGGCCATGATCGACGTCAACGGTGTACGCACTTCGTGCGAGATCAGTGCGAGGAAATCGTCCTTGGATTTGTCCAGTGACTTGAGGTTATCGAGGGCTGCCCGTAAACGTGCGGTCCGGTCGTTCAAGTCGCTATGCGCCTGTTCGAGACTACCGGTCATCGAGTTGAAGAAACCGATCAAGCGGCCCATCTCGTCATCGTCGGCGATCATCATGCGGCGCGAATAATCACCGTGGGCCACTTCCTCCATGTTGCGCGACAGACTGTCGATGCGATCCGAGAGTCGGCGGCTCACCCTCGTGATGGTGTAGACTGCTGCCAGCAACGCGAGCACCATGACCGCGATCACGGCCGCCGAATAGACCGGTAAATTACCGTGGATGCCAAGCACCGGTAGCGTCGTCACCAGGATCACCGGCAAGTCCTTGCGGCTGCTACCTGCCAGCAACCACGGGCGTAAACGTGGACCGCAGAGCGTGTGCCCCGTGCCGCGAGAGATATCCTCGATCGCGTCATTCAGCGCCGCCGGCTGCAGATGGTGCAGCGGTCCGTCCGGTCGCCGCAGCGGCTGTGCGGAGAGCCGTATGCCGACCTCGATCCGCGGGTCGGTGGTGAGATAGACCCGTCCCGTGCGGTCGGCGAGGATCTGTACGCCACTTTCGGCCTCGAGAATCTGTGACCGCAGCACGACCAACTCCCGGAGGTCGAGTAGCAGCAGCGTCTGGGCAGCATCGGTCTCTGCACCGGCAGTCTGGAGCAGTTCTCCGCGCGGTCGCACCAGAACCGGCAGAACTGCAACCGACCGCGTTGCACTGGCGCGGTCGTGCCCATCCAGAAGGCCGGAACTGAATACACCGTCAACCAGGGACCAGCCGCGCGGCTCGACGCTGTCCGCACTGCCGCCGCTCAGCTCGCTCGCACCAACGACGGCACGTTCGAGCAGTAACGGCGGAAAAAGCCACAGGGAGTGCAAGCGGTCCAGCGCCGCCAGCCGTGGGCTGAGCCGGCCGGTCTGCAAAGCCGCCGCAACCAAGTGATCCGGATCGCGCAGTTCCTTGCCGTGAGCGTTACCCCACGCCCGCAGGATCTCGTGATTGCGCGGTCGGTCGAGCTGGCCACGCAGCCTGAAAGAGCTCCCGACGGCGGCGTCGCCCGACGGACCACCGGCAACCATGAATGGCCCGATGGCCGCCCCACACACCCCTTCAGCCGCGAGTAACCGTGCGGACGAACGTGCCGCCGCCGCGCGCGCCGTCGCCAGGTCGGTAGCGGTGACCGTTTCTCGGCCGGCGGCACCCGACATGGCCCGCAAAGTGAAACGGTGGATCATCTCCGCCAGCTGGGCGTCCTGCTGCTGACAGAGGTGCTCGGCATAGAATTTCACCGCCCGCGAGTTGAGCATATGCCAACTGAGCAGCCCCATTGCGAGGGTACCGGTCACAACTACCGGCAGAACCCTCAAGTAGAACTGGTGCTTGATCCGAAAGTTCGCTCGTCGCCACCAGTGGTGCATTGCGAATCCCTCGTGGGCATAGACAGCCGCCGCGCCGATCACAGGCGGATCGACACTCCTGCTATTGCTATCGTTTGACGGAGGCGAATCGTTAGGACATTCTGAAGCGAGCACTGGTTAGCCGTGGACGCCACCTTCACCGAGTCGATCAGGTCGCACCATGTCTCGTCCGACTCTATTGCTGATCAACAAGTTCTACCACGACGTCGGTCCGGCCGGAGGCGTGGGTCGCTACCTCCTCCAAGAGGAAGAGGATCTACTCGCGGCAGGCTGGGACGTGGTGCCGTTCGCCATGGCAGATGCCGACGTCCGACCGTCGAAGTGGAGCCGGTACTTCGTACGTGCCCGCGATTACAGTCAGCCCCGGCTGACATCGACGGCGTTGGGCGACGCGGCGGCGCTGCTGTGGAATCGCGAAGCAGCACGAAACCTCGACGCGCTGATCCGCGCGTGCCGCCCGGATGTCGCCCACCTGCACAACATCTACCACCACCTCAGCCCGGCGATTCTGCCCGTGCTGGCCCGCCACCGGGTGCCGGTGGCGATGACGTTGCACGACCTGCGCCTGCTCTGCCCCGCCATCCACATGCTCCGGCGGGGCCAGGTTTGCGAACGGTGCCGAGGCGGCCGTTACTACGAGGCGATCACGGGCCGTTGCGTCAAAGGCTCGCTGGCAGCGTCGACCCTCGCCGCCATCGAGACCGCCCATCAGCGCTGGCGCCACCTGTACGAGCGCACCGTGTCGGTCTTCCTTTGCCCGAGCCGTTTCTACCGTGACAAGTACGCTGCCTGGGGATTCCCAGCCGGCAAGCTCCGGCACCTACCCAACTTCGTCGATACCAGCGTCTGGCACCCGGACCAGCTGAACGACAGAAGCGGAAGTAGCGGCGGCCAAGGAACGAGCGCGAGCGCAACCGATTCACCACCCGACCCGCAGACCACGCCAGTAGGCCGCCAGCGGCGTCCGGCGTACCTCTACTTCGGCCGTATCTCGCCGGAAAAGGGCCTCGACACCTTGCTCACCGCACAGGCGCTATGGGAAAAAGAAAAATCCAGCGGAGAGGCGCCCGCCGCGCCGCTGCGCCTGTTGATCGCCGGCAGCGGACCCAGTGCAGCGGCGCTCCGCGCACGGGCCGACACCCTCGGCCTCGGTAGTATCGAGTTTCTCGGCGGTCTCGACACCGCCGCCTTGCGACGCGCCCTGGCACGGGCCCGGTTCACAGTCCTGCCGTCGGAGTGGTACGAAAACGGTCCGATGGCCGGCCTGGAATCGTTGGCCTGCGGCCTGCCCCTGGTCGGTACCGATATCGGCGGGATTCCTGAGATGATCCGCGACGGACAGACCGGCATCGTCGTGCCACCGCGCGATCCTGCCGGTCTCCTGGCAGGTCTACAGAGGGCGGCCGCACTACCGGACGGCGCCGGCCGGGCCGCTCGCGCCTGGGCCGAGCAGCATGCCCGACGGGCTGACCACATCGAGCGTCTGAGGGAGATCCTTACTTCTCTGATTCGGGGGGCGGCAGTGGGGCCGGGCCCCCCGGGGGGCCTTCGCGGATGAGCTCAGACGAGTAAGATCAGGCCACCATACCAGGGTGAATTTCAATAACCGGTTGTCGTGCTACATTCAACGCGGATTATTCACGAACGGACTTCCCCTTGTCGAGCAACTCCCGGACGAGTTGGAGCAGCCGCTGGGGCGAGTACGGCTTCTGGACGAGTACGACATCCTCGTTGGGTAGCCGCTCGCGCTCGAACGCGGTGTAGCTGTAGCCACTGCTGAACAGGACCGGCAGTTCGGGGCGGGCCGCCGTGATGGTTTCGTACACCTCGCGGCCACTCTTGCGCGGCATCACCACGTCGAGGATCGCCAAGGCGATTTGAGACGAGCTGCGGTCGAAGAGTCGGATTGCTTCCTCGCCGTCGCGGGCAATGATCAAGTGGTAGCCGGCGTTCTCGAGGATCTTCACGGCTAGCTTACGCACCAGCGGATCGTCCTCGGCGAGGAGAATCGTCTCGTCACCGCCGACTTGAGGCAACACCGGAACCGCCGGCTCGCCGGTAATTGCCACGGCATCGGTGACCGGTAGATACACGTCGAATCTGGTGCCTAGGCCGACATCGCTGGTGAGAATCACAGCGCCTCCGTGCCGTTCGGCGATGGCATACACCGTGGCCAAACCCAACCCCGTTCCCTCGCCCACTTCCTTGGTTGTGAAGAACGGGTCGAAGACACGGTCGCGGATCTCCGGCGGGATCCCCTGACCAGTGTCGGTGACCGTCATGCAGATGTAATCCTTCTCCGGCAGCCCAGCCAGGTCCCGGCTCTCTCTGGCGCCGATGTGGACGTTGGCCGTCGCAATGGTCAGCCGGCCGCCGTCGGGCATGGCGTCGCGAGCATTGATACACAGGTTCAGCAGGATCTGCTCCATCTGACCCGGGTCAGCGAGGATCGTGTCCAGGACCGCCGCGGTACGGACCTCCAGCTCGACGTGCTTACCCAGTACACGCCGCAACGCCCGGCTCAGATTACCGATCAGATGGTTGAGATCGAGCGGCTGCGGTTGTAGCGCCTCGCGACGGCTGAAGGCGAGCAGCTGCCGCGTCAGGGCTGCGGCACGCGCGACCGCCGTTCTGACCTCCGCGAGATAGGGCCGCACCGTGTGATCCGCTGGCAAGTCGGCCAGCGACAGTTCCGTATAGCCTTCGATGGCCTGCAACAGGTTGTTGAAATCGTGGGCGACACCGCCGGCGAGGCGGCCGATGGCATCCATCTTCTGGGCGTGTCGTAACTGTTCCTGAATCGCGAGTTCCTCGGTCACGTCGCGGAACACCAGCACCACGCCGAGCACCACGCCGTCTGGACTGCGGATCGGGGCGGCGCTTTCGGCGATGCGGTACCGTTTCCCGGCGCGTGAGACCAGTACGACGTCCCGTTCGAGAGAGACCACCTCGTCGTGTTTTAAGGCCAGCTCCACCGGGTCAGCAGTTCCGCCGCCGTTCTGCACATTGACGACCCGGAACACCTGGGTCAGATCCTGGCCCCACGCTTCTTCGGCACTCCAACCGGTCAGCCGTTCCGCAACCGGGTTGATACGGGTCACACGGCCATCGGCGTCGGTCGCGATCACCGCATCGCCGATGGAGTTAAGCGTGATATCCAGATTCCGCTCGCTGCTGCGCAACTGCTCGTCGGCCCGCTTGCTCTCCGTGATGTCCTCGTAGGTGCCGAGCACACCGATCACCCGACCGTCGGCGTCGCGCAGCGGGAGCTTGCTCGTACGCAACCAGATCTGGTTGCCGTCAGGAGTGGTCTGAGGTTCTTCGTAGTTGATGCGCGGAATCTCGCTGGTGATGACGGCAGTGTCGTCGGCCCGGTAGAGGTCGGCCTCGTTGTGCCAGGTCATCGCGTAATCGTCGTCGCCGAGCAACTCCTCGGGAAAGTGGCGCCCGGCGTCCTGCGCAAACAGTCGGTTGCAACCAAGGTAACGCAGGTCACGGTCCTTCCAGAACACACGGACCGGAATCGTGTCGAGCACCAACTGCAGCATGTTGTTGGCTTCGGCCAGCTCACGCTCGCGCTGTCGCAGTGCGTCGTCAGCGCTCTTGCGTTCGGTGACCTCGCGCATCACCATGATCAAACGGCTCCCACCGCTGATCTCCGCTCTGCGCAGAGTGATCTCGGTCCAGAAAGCATCGCCGTTGCGGCGTTGCCCACGCCAGGTGAAGAGCTGTGGACCTTCCTCAGCCGCCTGGTGTACCCACCGTTCGGCCTCGACCTCCGAGTACGGTGGATCTCCTCCTTGGAAAATAGCGGGGCTTGCGCCCAGCGCCTCTTCGCGCGTCATCTCGCAGATGCGTAACGTCGATTCGTTGACGTCCAGAACCCGGCCACTCTCGATGTCGAGAAAACAGATGCCTTCATCGGCGGCATCGAGCACCTCGCGGTAAGCCAGGCGAGCGGCCTGCAACGCCAGTTCCATGTCGCGCACGCGGCCCGTGTCTCTCGCCAGCGGAATGGTCAGTAGCACGAGCAGGATCACCAGCACGTACTCGAGCAGGTAGATCGAATGAAGCCAACCCATGGCGATGGAGTAGTCGTGCGTGGCTGCCGCAGCGAAAACGATCGAGGTCGCGATGAGCAGACGGCTCTCGTCGTACCGACCTTGCCGGCGTAGACGGATCGCCGACGCGAGGGTGAACACAAGTACGGCTGCGGCGACCGTCACGAGCGCCGTCATCAGCGGCCCCGCCCGCATTTCCTGATAGACGATTTCGCTACCCGGCAACCACGAACCAACAGTCCGTGTTACCGGTTGGTCTCCCCAGAACTGGTTACCAAATCCTCGCAGCCACCCCACCAGCAGCAGTCCGACCAGGCCGGTCAACGCCACGGCGGGAACGCGTGTGGACCAGCGTGCGTGGTCGTGCAGGAACCAGATGAACGCCATCATCGCCAGCAGCAACGCCAAGCTTTCGGTCCGTTGCCACAAGGCCCCCTCACCTGGTGAGTCGGCGGCGTACAGACCCGAACAACCGAAGTCGTACAGAACGATGGCGAAGCAGGTGAGCGCAAATGTGAGATGCCGGCGGGACGCCCAGCCACGCAGCCAGCCGATCAAATGCAGGATGCCGACGCTCAGCGTGATGCCCGCCAGTAAGGCGGTCACGATCGAC
>JAUVBS010000419.1 GCA_030591105.1 bacterium
CTGAATATTCCAGCCGAGCGATTACTTGACGACACGTACAATCCGGCAAATCGGTCGCAATCCGGTCGCAATCCGGTCGAAAAAGTGAGATAATCATAGGGCATTAGTAGTGATTACAGCCCGTACACTGGAGGACAGCATGAGACTGGTCGCGATCTCGATCCTGACACTGACGATCCTCGCGATCGTGGGCTTTGCCGGTCTGTTCGAAATCCAACCCACCATCGCGGCCGATCCGCCCGGCCGAGATCTGGCGGTGATCACCGATCCCTCGCCGACCACCGCAGCGGATCTGCTCGCCGCCGATGTCATGGTGGTTCGAGATATGGAGCGGTACTTGATCGTCGTGTATCAGCCGCGCGCGGTCGATCAGTTCGTGCGGCTCGGGCTTGCTTGGCAGCGACTCCCGGCCGTGCAACCCGGGTCCGATCCTTACACCGTCGGCTTCCGCTCCCGGGCACAATTCGACGAGATCGCCGACCGTGTTGAAGTCCTCTGGCACGACGAACATGAAGCGATCTTCGCCGCGACATCCGAGCAAGCCGTCGCGGTGGCTGCACTGGGACTGGACATCGCCCGCATATTCCTCCGACCGATCCGACCGTCGCGCACGTTGGCGGCTGCGGACGATGGCGCGCTACCCCCGCGTCTGCGTGAGCGCGTCGACTACGACCCGCTGGTCGCCGAGATCGTCGCCCAGATCGCTCAGACCGAGGTCGACGCCGCGGTGCAGCGGTTGCAGGATTTCGAGACACGTTACGCCGAGCACGATAGCTGCGTGGCGGCCGCGCACTGGATCAAGAACCGTTTCGAGTCCAGCGGCATCGACAGCGTCTACTTCCACTTCTTCGACAGTAACTACATGGACAACGTGGTGGCGGTCATACCGGGTGTGAGCGAACCCGAAAAGACGGTGGTGATCGGTGGGCACTACGATTCCATTACTTCGAACATCAACGTCTGCCCGGGGGCGGACGACAACGCTTCGGGCACCTCCTGCGTGGTCGAATGCGCGCGAATATTGAGCCAGTACCAGTTCGACTACACGATCAAGTTCGTCGCCTTCGGCGGTGAGGAGCTGGGTCTGCACGGCAGTGAAGCGTTCGCCGCCGACGCGGCCGCCGCGGGCGAAGAGATCGTCGCCGCGATCGCCGTCGACATGATCGGCTACCTGGCGAGCGGGGACACCCGCGATCTGGACATCGTCGACAACGCCGGCTCGGTGTGGTTGCGCGATCTCGTTTTCGATGTCGCCGCGACTTACGTTCCGGAGTTGCCCCTCGTCGACGGCAGCTTGCCCGGAGGCGCGAGCAGCGACCACGCCTCGTTCTGGGTATACGGTTACGACGCGATCCTCTTCTTCGAGGATACCGGTAGTTACAGCCCCTATATCCACACGAGCAACGACATCGTCGGACTGAGCTACAACGATCCGCTGCTGGCGGTGCGCTCGACCCAAACGGCGGCTGCCCTCGTCGCGACCCTCGCGCGGCCGTTCCGAGTGGCGATCGCGCACACGCCGCTCGCCAACACCACCGATACGTCGGGACCATACGTGGTCTTGGCCGACATCATCGCCGCCGGGACGCTCGATGACGGGGCGATGTTCGTCGGCTACGACGTGGGCAACGGCTGGCAAACGGCGCCGCTGATCGCGACTAGCCAGCCCGACCGTTACACCGCGGAGATCCCCGGTCAGCCCGCCGGCACCTTGGTCGCATATTACCTGTCCGCGGCGGATCTGGACGGGAACCAGGTGACCCATCCGACCGGTGCGCCGGACGATGTGCACCGGTTCTTCGTCGGCGAGATCGTTCCGCTCGTGACGACGGACTTCGAGAATGACGCTGCGGGCTGGACAGTCGGTGCGGCGGGCGATGACGCAACCAGCGGAATCTGGGAGTGGGTCGATCCCAACGGGACGTACGATTCCGGAACACCGGTGCAACCCGAGGACGATCATACGCCGACCCCCGGTGTGATGTGCTTCGTCACCGGTAACGCGCCACCGGGTTCCGGGCAAGGGGAAAACGACGTCGACGGTGGCGCAACCACGCTGCTGAGTCCCGCCTTCGACCTGACCGGGTACCAGTTCGCCTGGATCCGCTATTACCGCTGGTACACCAACAGTACCGGTAATGCCCCGGGCAGCGATGTGTGGCGCGTCGGTGTTACCGGCGATGGCGGCGAGACCTGGTTCGGTCTAGAAGCGACCACGGCCAGCGACCGGTCCTGGCGTGAAGTCACCCTCAATCTCAATGATGTATTCGAGACGCTGCCGGCGCAGGTCGGTTTCCGTTTCATTGCCGAGGATGCCGAACCCGGCTCGGTGGTCGAGGCCGGTGTGGACGACTTCGCTCTACTCGTGCACGAGCCGCAGACCACTGCGATCGGCGATACGCCGTCGGCGGTACCCGGCGCCCTCGTACTCGCGCCGAACGTGCCCAACCCGTTCAATCCGCGCACGGCGATACGCCTGTACGTGGGGCCGCCGGGACGTGATGTTTCGTTGCGCATCTACGATCTGTCCGGACGCCTGGTCGTCACGCTGCTGCAGGACGAGGCGATCTCTGGCGCGCGCGAGGTTATCTGGGACGGCACCGACAACGGCGGCC
>JAUVBS010000495.1 GCA_030591105.1 bacterium
GCAACACGGCGCCGGGAACCCAGGCTACCAAGGTGGTCACGGCGGTATGGAGGGTGGCGGCATGCACGGCGGTGACACGGAGGGCGGCGGCATGCAAGGTGGCACCGGCGGAGGCAACGGAGGTTGATCCGGTAGCAGTCGACGTGACTTTTCTCGCTACTATCAATGATAGGGCCCCCCGGGGGCCCTATCGTTTGTCGGCCCGAGGGTCCAGGAAATTTGGAGGTGAGAATTTCAACAACGTACGAGAAGAGCCTCTCTCTGCTTTGGCCATATCGGTCGGATCGGTTATGATAATTCCATACGGAACAACGCATCTGTGCCGCTGCCCTTTTGACACTCAGCTCGCGGAATCAGTTTATGATAGGTCAGACCATAACCCACTACCGTATCCTGGAGCGGCTCGGCGAGGGCGGGATGGGTGTGGTCTACAAGGCCGAGGATCTACGGCTCAAGCGCTTCGTCGCTCTGAAATTCCTACCTCCCGAAACCACCAGTGATCCCGAAACCAAAACCCGCTTGATCCGCGAGGCACAAGCGGCCTCGGCCACCGATCACCCCAACCTCGGCACCGTTTACGAGATCGACCAGACCGACGACGGGCAGCAATTCATCGCCATGGCGTACTACGAGGGCGACACACTGCGCGAGCGGATTGCGCGCGGTCCACTGCCGGTGCGCGAGGCCGTCGGTGTTGCGGAACAGATCGCCGAGGGTCTGGCCAAGGCTCACGAGCAACGCATCGTCCACCGCGACGTGAAGCCGGCCAACATCTTTTTGACCGACGATGGCTTGGTCAAGATCATGGACTTCGGCCTCGCCAAGTTACCGGACCCGGCTACGCGCGCCGCTGAGGACTCTGAGACCGCTGTCGAAACGATTGCCGGCACGAGCGCCTACATGTCACCCGAGGCCGTCCGCGGCGAAGAAGTCGATCAGAGGACCGATCTGTGGTCCCTCGGCGTGGTCCTCTACGAGATGATCACCGGCCAGCTTCCTTTCCAAGGCGATTACGATCGCGCGCTGCATTACGGCGTTATCTACGAGGAGCCGACGCTGGTTTCGACTCTGTGTGCCGATGTGCCGCCGGAGCTGGACAAGCTGGTCACGCAAGCGCTGACCAAACAACCGGCCGAGCGGTACCAGAATGCCGCAGCGATGCGGGACGATCTGCGAACAGTGCGCGCGTCGCTGGATCGGCGCGACGTCGCTGCCGATCCCGATGCCGACGCACCCGCGGTGACGGCGCCGGCGCGGCGGCCGCGGCGCCGCTGGCTCCAGGCGGTGTCGATCACGACGCTGGTGGCAGCAGCGACGATCGTCGGCATCCTCGTGTTCACCCCGGGCCAGAGCGTTCCGTTCTCCAAACGGGACTGGATCTTGATCACCGACTTCGAGAACCAGACCGGGGAGGAGATCTTCCAGGGCACGATTCGCGAGGCGCTGTCGATCGATCTGCAACAATCGCAATACGTCAACGTGTTCGGCGGCAAACGGCTGACCGACGCTCTGTACCGCTCGGGCCGGCACGACACCGAGACGATCGATGCCGACCTCGGTCGGGAGATCGCCGTGCGCGAGGGGATCACGGCGGTCCTCGAGGGCAGTGTCAGGAAGATTGGCAACAGCTACCTGTTGGGCGCCCGGTTGGTGATCCCCGCCACCGGGGATGCGGTCGATACCAAGCGGGTCGAAGCGAAGAACATCGAAGGGGTCATTGCCGCCCTGGACGAGTTGTCCCGGAACATCCGCCGGAATCTGGGGGAATCGTTGCTGTCGATCGGCAGGCGGGACAAACCGCTGGCACAGGTGTCGACAACGTCGATGAACGCTTTGCAGTTCTATACGCTAGGCATGAACCATACACGCGAGGCCAAGTGGGAAGAGGCCATCCCTCTGTTCGTGAAGGCCATCGAAGCGGATTCCACTTTTGCCGCCGCGTATTACAGTCTGGCAGTGCTGTACAACAACCTTCTGCGCAAGACCGACGCATTACGCTACAGCGCC
>JAUVBS010000213.1 GCA_030591105.1 bacterium
CATCTACTTGACCCACGTGACGGCTCCCACCATCGGCGGCTATGAATTCGCACTCAGATACGAGCCGCAAGCGGTCGCCCCGGTCGTGGTCGATGTGGCCTTACCTCCGGACGCCAGCTACGGCGGCGAAGGGGGCGAGATTGTCGTCATTCTCGGCTCTCCGTTCTTACCGGACGAGTATGGCCATGCCATCCTGGCGACGTTGCAGTACTTCGTGTCGAATACCGAAGAGGTCCTGGTCAGGGTATCGCCGATATCGGTGCCGACCATGCCCGATCAGATCGTCTATTGGGAGTTCGATGATCCGGCACTGGTCCACATCATGAATACGCCCTCGGGTAGTTTCGAAACGCCGATATTCTCGTTCAACCTGCAGGTACCGGTCGCTGATACCGCCTGGAGCGGCGTCAAATCGCTGTACCGCTGAGCGGCTGCGACGCGTCGGGTGTTGTCGCCGTAGGCCCGCTGAAATCGGCGCGGGCCTGGTCGCGACCTCGAGTTGCAGATTGCCCTCCGTGCCCCAGACCTGTCCCGTAATGCACCCGCAATGCGCATAACACCGCGATTGGCCTCGTGGCGGCGTGATCGCCGGCGCCGCGCCTTCCCAGTTCCCGTCGTTTGTCGTGCGTCCAAATTCAGGCGTGCCACAGCCTTATGAGGTTCGAGGCCGTTGCGTTGGGCCGCGGGTATCATCATTGCTCTCGATGTGCCAGTCGTAGACGTCGGTCGCGCCTCGCGATGTCCAGGCGTTACCGATACGGGACTATAGCAGGGGAGAGTTTCCCATGGTTACCTCTGAAGCTATCGACATCTTTGCGAATCTCCCGCTCTCGATCGCTTTCTGGTTAGTGGTCGCGGTGGTGTTGCTGTATCTGGCACGTACACCCGCCCATCTCGCTCTACGTGCCACCGGCCGCGCCGTGTACAACGGTCTGCGGTTGACCGCACGTAGTGTGCAGCTGGCGGAGCAAGGGCTGGCTGTGCGTAATCGCGACGTCTTGCTGACCGCCGGCGCCGAGTCGGCCGAACGCGAAGTCGAACGCGAGTTCGAGCGGATCGCCAAGGTTGTCGAGCGCGATGTTGCCGCGTTGCCTTCGCTGCAACGCCAACTCGCCGAGCAGGTCACCTATCTGGACGAGGACTACCGCGCGAGCGCCGAGGTTCCGCCCCCTTCACCCGGCTGGGTCAAGGCGGTTGCGGCGGTGGCCGAGCTGTCCGGTAAGGGCGATACACCGGTGTCGTCGATTCTCGAGGAGATCCACCGCTCGACCGCCGCGCAGCACGACTCCGCACTGGCGGAGTACCGTGAAGCGGTGGCCGAACGCCACGAGAAACTCGACCGCATGATGCCGCGCTGGCGTCGTGTTGCCGTCGCTCTGGAGCAGACCGGTAAGAAGACCACTGCGCTGCTCGAACGCACCCGGCTGATCGACGGTCACATGGATCGTTACGCCGAGGTTCGTGCCGGTACCGACCGGGCCGAACGCGTGCTGACATCGTCGGCGTTGACGCAGTTCTTCATCTCCGGGTTCGTGCTGGCCATCGCCGTGGGCGGTGCCGCGATCAACTTCAATCTCATCGCGCTACCGATGTCCGAGATGGTCGGCGGCGGCAGCTACATCGGTAACTGGAAGACCTCCGACGTGGCCGCCTTGGTGATCATCCTCGTCGAAGTCGCCATGGGGCTCTACTTGATGGAAGCGCTGCGTATCACGCGGCTATTCCCGGTGATCGGTCAGATGGACGACCGCATGCGTGTGAAGATGGCCTGGGTCACCTTCGCCATCCTGTTCATTCTCGCCGGCATCGAGTCGTCGCTGGCGCTGATGCGCGACCGTAACGCCGCCGACCTGCAGGCGCTGCGCCAGTCACTGGCCTCCGTCGAACCAGTGCACACGCAGACGAGCATGATCCCGACCATCGGGCAGATGGTGATGGGTTTCATCCTGCCGTTCGCCCTGACGTTCGTGGCGATCCCGCTCGAGACGTTCGTCCACTCCAGTCGGACGGTGCTCGGCACCGGACTTGGGTTGTCGCTCCGCTGGACTGCGTTTGTCTTGCGTCTGCTCGGCAACGGTGCGCAGGCGCTCGGCGAGTTGCTGGTGGACGTCTACGACGTGGTGATCTTCCTGCCGCTGTGGATCGAGAGACGCTTCTTCGCTAGCCGCGGCAACCGCGGCGCGCGGAACGGCCACGACGACCACGGCGCGGACGACCTGGCCGAGACCTGGCCAGATGACGAGGCAAGCGACACGGCCGCCGACCAGGAGTTCACGCCGTCGGCGACGAAATCGACTAACGCGTCCGAATCCGAACCGGTGGGCAAGGAGGTGCTGTCATGAAGCGCGCGACACTGACCGTGCTACTCGCGGTGCTGCTGCTCGGTGGCTGTGCCGATACGACGAGTCACTCCACTGCAGTCTACATGCTGCTCGATACGTCGGGGACGTACCGCAACGAGCTGCAACGGGCGCAGAAGATCATCGATTTCTTGCTGGCCACGCTGCAACCGGGTGATTCACTCGTGGTCGCGCGTATCGACAGCGGCAGTTTCAGCGAGAAGGATATCGTCTGCAAGATGACCTTCGACGGACGCCCGTCGGTGGCCAACCAGCAGAAGCGCCAGTTCCGCGAGACGATCGACGAATTCGTCATTTCGGTGGAGAGTAGTCCCTACACCGACATCACCGGTGGGGTCATCCAGGCCGTGGAGTTTCTCGAGGAGACCGGCGCGGGCAAGCGTAGAATCCTCATCTTCTCGGACCTGAAGGAGGACCTGCCGGCCGGCCACGTGCGCGACTTCCCCCTCGAGATGGGTGGCTGCAGCGTCATCGCGCTCAACGTGACGAAGCTGCGCAGCGACAACGTCGACCCGCGCGAGTACTTCGCACGCGTGACCTACTGGGAGACGCGGGTTGCCTCCGGCGGCGGTTCGTGGCAGGTGGTCAACGATCTGGACAACCTGGCGACTTTGGCGGCTAACTGAGATTGGTTGGGTTGAGTCTATTCGCGGCGGTGCCGCGGGGCGGGTTAGCCCGCACCGGCGCCGCCGCCACCGGCTCCGCCACCACCTCCGCCACTGGCGCCCCCACCCGTCCCCGACGCCGAACTCATCGTCGTCGACACCGAGCCGATCATCGAGCTGAAACCAGCCGTCAAGCCGCTGATTCCAGCCACTCCGTCTCCCGCCTGGAGATACCACACGGGCAGATACGCGCCCGTCGCCTTCTCATCCACACTCAGACGAGGGATCAGCTTCTGGTACACGCCAAATATGATGGCCATTGCCACGTAGCGGTTCCATTCGTTCGATGACAGGTGCGTCGCCCTCTTGCCCCGCGACATCAAAACGAGGTGTTTGCGGAATCCCTTCCACTCCAGATACAGTCGTCTTCCCTGCGGTGTGCGGCGGTGAAGCGCCACTGTGAGAATCAACTGCAAGAGGCCGGCAACCATCGCCGGAATACCGACCGGCGAATTGGACAGTACCGACATGGCAATGCCGATACCGCCAACAGCCACACCGCAGACCGCGTTCGTTACCATCGGCCTCACTGCGTACGGTTCGTTCAGTCCCTCGCTGTCGGCCAGTTCTTTGACTTCCTTCAGCCATTTGCGAAACCACTTCCTGAACTTCGCTTTCTGTTTCCGCGCGGTCGTCTTGATCTCCTTCATCGAGAACTCGCTGCCGTCGCCGACTTCGTTCAAGAGAAACTCGAGGAGTTTCGCCTCGTAGGCCCTCATCTCGCCGGGGTTTTCCCCGGTAGAGCGAAATACGAAGTTGGTTTTCTGCGATTCTCTGCCGAACCAGCCCCGGCTGGTCTCGGATGTTTCTTCTATGGTGAGGTAATGCCGGTCGGCCAGGTCGAGAAGGGTCGCCACGAGCGCCGGCCCGCCCGCGCTGCCAGAGACGAGCTGCGCAACCACCGCCGGCGGGTGGTCACTGGGAAAAACACCGGGTGCGGCATGCAAAGCGACTGTGTGCGGGAGGCCGTGACGGCGAAAAAGAATTACCCACACGAAAACTGACAGCCCGGCCAGCAACCAGGCGATGGGAAACCATTGTCGGGTTTTCTCCTCCTGGAGCGCCCGTTTTTCCGCGTCCCGCTGGTAGGCCGCAGCTCGGCGTTCCCGCTCGCGATTCGCTTGCTCCGCCCAGCGCGCCTCTTCGGCCAGTATGCCATTGAGCGCCGGTCCTGTGGGCTCCACCCGCATGGCGGCAAACGCGTCGGGAGGCATCAGAATCCGCAACTCGAAGAACCGGCCGACAGGCAGCGGGCTAACCTCGGCGGTTACCCGTTGTGCGGACTCGATCGTCACGCTGCCATGAAGCGGGCCATGAGCCCAGACCCGGATGTCCGAAGGGAAACCGCCTTCGAGCGGAAGCGAAACCCGCGCGCTGAAATTCTCGATGCGCTGATCGGACTCGTCGCCGATCAGTTTATGGTAGTACACCGCAACATCGTAGTAGCGCCTGACGGCGCCTGTCATCGTGTAGGAAAACGTGAACGTGCCCCCACGAACAGGTTGGTCAGCGCGTAACCCGAGGCGTTGTCCATGACGCCCCGGAAGCCCGTTTCGACCACGCGGCCGTCGGGCAGCACCACCTC
>JAUVBS010000308.1 GCA_030591105.1 bacterium
ACAACCTCACGGCCGTCGTCGACGCCGTACCCCCCGGACAGAAAAAGCACCTCCTCCACTTACTCGTGAAGAAGGTGCTCATACGCGACAGGCGAACCGCGGAAATCTGGTACCGCTTACCCCAGGAATCCCCGGTTCGTACACTGTCCGAGTTGGTAGCCCCTACGGGACTCGAACCCGTGTTACCGCCGTGAGAGGGCGGCGTCCTAGGCCACTAGACGAAGGGGCCACTGGTATCTGCAACCAGCCGGCCTAAGCCATTGCCGTTACCAATCTTGGTTGCCCGGGAAGGATTTGAACCCTCATCGACTGATCCAGAGTCAGCTGTCCTGCCATTGGACGACCGGGCATTCGAGCCACGAAATATATACCGTTTCTCTTTCTCGTGCAAGGCCAGGCGGCAAAGGTCAGGCGGCAGGGTCCGGCGGCGATATCTCCTCACCCAGCGATATCCGGTGATCCGGCACAATCCGACAATCCGGCGGTATCCGGCAATCCAGCGTTATCCCGCGTTATCCAGCGACGGCGGATCAGGAACGGCCGTTTCCCGAGTAGGATCCGGCCGGTAGTAACGCAACATGGCCTGCAGATGCCGGTGCAACGCTTCGGGGGAATCCAGGTTTTCCGGCTCGGTCCCCCACCAGGCGGGGGTGATCAAGAACGGCTCGGTCTGGCGACCGCCGATCCCGCCGTGGCTACTGGACTGTTCCTCGAGCACCACGACCTTCTGCTGCTCCGGTAGCCAGGAGCCGTTGACAATCAGGTCACCACTCGATGGGTACCCGAGCAGTTGCGCCAGCTCGCCGGACCACCGTTCCGCGTCGCCATACGGCGTCAGCGGATCGCCGCCGCCAACGACCACGCCGGTGATCAGATTGCGGACTCCCTGGCGTCCGATGGCCACCGCATCGCCGTAGCCACGGGCCGCGGCGACGAAGCCGATCCCGGGATGATCGGTCAACCGCTCCACCAATCCGGGGTACTCCTCCATGATCGCCTCGAGGTGCAGCGGCTCCTGCCGGCCACCGAAGTAGATGTGGGCGAGCGATCCAGAAACGCAAACGACGATCTGTGGCGCCGATGGATCCTCGGCGACTGCCGCGCTGCTGATCCGCGCCAGCGCGCGGCGCCCGCGCATGCCGGACCAGCCGCGCCGGCCGGTTTCGGTCTCCTCGAGGGCCACCAGTAGCGTGGCCACGTAACTGGCGTCGGGATCGGCGACTTCGCTGGAGGCTACCGCCTGGCCGACAAAATCGGCGATCAACTCCTCGATGGTCTGCCCGTAGAGAATGCGAAACGGAATGCTCGGTGTCTGGCCGTGGTCACTCAGCAAGACGATGTCGTAATCCATGGCCGCACCCTTACGCGCCAGGCGGCGCAGCCGGTGCAGGATGCGGTCGAAGGCCGCCAGTGAGATCTGCGCCTCGTAGGTGTCCGGACCGCTGTAATGCGCCACGTCGTCGTAGCCGACGAAGTTCGAGTAGATCACGGGGACGCCGCGGACCATGTCCTGCTTGATCCAGAAGAAGCTCGTCTCGCGTAGAAAGCCGTTGGCGACGGCCCGCTGCGCTTGCCGGCGGAAGCTGAATTTCAGCCGCGGCCGGTCGCTGGACAGCCGCGCCGCCACCGAAAAGACCAGACCGGCCAGGTAATCCCACACCGAAGCCAGCACGGCACGCGGATACGTATACGGACTGAGGAAGAGCAGGTTGAAGTCGACGCGCTCGCCCGGACGTTGTTGGCCGGGGGGTTCGCGCAGGGCACTGACCGTCAGCAAGCGCTTGTCCGCGCCGCCAGAGAGAAAAGTATTGATACACGATCCGCCGACCAGCAACGGGTCGCCCTCGGCGGCCACCCGCCGCTCGAGGGCGCGCAGGTCGTCGGGATTACTGACGACCCGGACCTTACCGGCGGCGCGGTCGTACCAGCGATAGCCGGCAACGTCTTCGCGCGTCCCGTACATGAACCCCGCCTGGACCGCCGGCGTGTTCGACGGAATGCCGCACTGCCAGCGCCACAGTCGGTACGACCGCTTCGCCAGCATCGCCGAGATCGTCGGCATGCGTCCGCGCTCGAGAGTGGTCAGCAGACTACCGTGCGATAGACCGTCGATCTGCAGAAGTAATAGACCCCGGCGAACGTCCGGCGACGGCTTCGGCCCCAGACGCTGGCCGACACGGTAGATCAGCGATTGAAAGAAGGGATACGCCTCGTCCAGACCGAGCCACCCGACCACACTCGTCGATACCGAGGTGATGATCAGCGCGCCGATCAACACCTGCAGCGGATCGGTGACCGCGAAGCTCGGATTCACACGGGCGGCGAGGTAGAGCACGATCCCATTGAAGAAGAGCGTCGGCAGCCCGAGCGTCAGGCTGTTGAGCGGCAGGGTCAGTAACAACATCAGCGGACGCAGCAGGATCACCAGGATCGCCAGCTGGATCGGCAGCGTGAGCGCCACCTTCCACCAGTGAGGATTGTCGGTGTCGAAGCTGAATCCAGGCAGCAGGGAAGTGGCCAGTAACAACGCCAGGACGTTCACCAGCCAGACCAGCACGTAGCGCCCGAGGATGCCGAGTACCGTCTTCACTGGCCTCCTTCGGAAACGGTCAGGCGCCGGCGGCCCGGTGCAGGCGTGCCAGCACCCGCGGTCCACCCACCAGCTCCATGACCTCGAAGATACCCGCGCTGCGCGTCTGACCCGTCAAGGCCAGACGGCAGGGATGGATCAGTACTCCCGCCTTGACCTGCAGTTCTTCGGCGCAGCTGCGGATCACCGCTTCGTAGGCGTCGGCGCGTTGTGGTGCGGTGAGGTCCAGCTCGCTGCCGATCCGTTCGGCCAGCAGTGCCAGATGCTGGCGGGCCTCGGCCGGGGCCACGTGCTCTTGCCACGCTTGCTGGTCGATGGGGAACTCTTCGGTGAAAAAGAACCCGATCTGTTCGGGAAGCAGTAGCAGGTTGCTGAATCGGCCGCCGAGCGTCGCGAGCACGCGGTCGACGTAAGCCTCGTTGTCGGCGGCGTCGGGTACCAGCCAGGCGGGGTCGAGCTGCCAGCCGTGCTCGGTGAGGATCGGCAAGGTCAGCTCGCGACGCTCGGCCGGCTCGAGCCGTTTCAGATGCTGGGCGTTGATGAAATCGAGCTTGTCGTAACCGAAAGCGGCCGGACTGCTGTTGACCTTCTTGAGGCTGAACTTCTTGATCAGCTGGTCGCGGGTCAGCACCTCGTCGCCGCCGGCACCGATGGACCAGCCGAGCAGCGCCAGGTAGTTGACCAGCGCGGCGGGCAAGATCTTCTGGTCGCGGAACTCCTCGACACTCGTCGCGCCGTGGCGCTTGCTCAACCGCTTGCGGTCTGGACCGAGGATCATCGGCATGTGGCCGAACTTGGGCAGCGGCCACCCCAAGGCTTCGTAGATCAAGAGCTGGAACGGCGTGTTGCTCACGTGGTCGTCACCCCGTAGAACGTGGGTGATGCCCATCAGATGATCGTCCACGGCGGCAGCGAAGTTGTAAGTCGGAAAACCGTCCGCTTTGACGACGACACGGTCGACGATCACTGCGTTCTGGAACTCGCGCTTGCCGACGATCAGATCGTACCAGAAGGTGACGCCGTCGTCGGGAGTGCGCAGCCGCCAGCAGAACGGTCGGCCT
>JAUVBS010000406.1 GCA_030591105.1 bacterium
ATCGTGACCGTCCGTGGTCTGTACCGGCACAGGTTCACTCCTACGGAGCGTTGGCTCACCGTTGCTCAGCTACAGGCGCCGGTGTACCGTCCGTTGGACGCACCAACTCCAGATATGGCGGAAGCCGCGCGGGCCGCCTGCCCAGATCCTCCTGATCGGAAAGAAACTGTAAGATTTTTGGCCACTCGAGGCAAATAAAAAGTGGGATCATCTCAGATCCCACTTCCCTACTGAAGCGCAGAATTATCGCGGAAGTCGCGGACGAACGCTAAATCGAGTCGATCTTGTCGATGATCGCACCCACACGGCCAGCGACCTCCTGATGGACATCGAGACTGTTGTAGAATCCGGTTGCCAGGCGCTCGCGCACCTTGGCCAATCGATCAGCGCGCACCTCAGGTGACGCTGACAGCGCTTCGTGTCCTGCATGCATAGTTTCACGTAATTCCATAAGTTTTCGTGCGTTGTCTGATATCACGGCCTGGTCCTGCGCGCAGTTCCCCTGCTTGGTGCTCGGTGGCGCCGCCTGATGCTGGGTCGCGGCGGTACTGTGCGCGTCGGCCCGGGTATACTTGTCCAGCTGATGCGGCTGTACGAACTGCGAACCGTCGATTTTATTCATGACCATGACTGTGATCCTTCTCGCTTGCGGAGCATCGACTCTGCCGATGCCAGCTCGCCAAGATATTAGCAAGCGCGATACCGGCCGGCAAGATTTTCCGCTCCGCCCGCATAGCGCAACGCCGTGCTCGTGACCCGGTCGCTATGGTTCGCGGCGAACCTCGATCCTCTACCACTGTTTTATCGTCCCGGGTCGGCAAAACCTGAGTGTAGACCGGCGGCTCGCCGAAATTAATCAGTCAGACCTTAGAATACTCTGCGGGTTAGACCGAATCGAAGCCCCAGACCGCCAATTGCAGCGCGCCGGCATGGGGTGTGCCCGTACGGTCGACACTGCCGAGCCAGGCGGCCGCATCGTTGCTATCTGGCCAGCGCGCCACAGTGGAAGCTGCCGTGCTGACGGTGGCCCGCAATACATCCGCGGCGACGACCGACCAGTAGCCACTCGGCCGCGCCGACCAACGTGCACCGCGGGCTACCAGCAGTCGTTGTAATGCCGTCGCACCCTGCGGTACCAAGACCTTGGTCGCAATCTGCCGCCGCCGTGCCTCGGCGAGCAAGACGACCACCGCCTCACTATCTCCCCCGAACTCGGTGACGTAATCGGGGAAATCCGCGCCTTTACCAGCGAAGAGATAGCCGCGCAGCTGTTGCCCCTCGACGAACACGAGACCTCTGGTGCCGGGCATGCCGTAGAGGGACTCCGCGTCCCCGGGCGCACGTACAGTGCGCAGCGGATGACGGGCGTATAGAGCGGCGACCTGGGCGGTGTCCTGATCCTGGTACGGACGGATCTGACCACCGGTGACGAGCAGATCGTTCAGATCGCAATCCTCGTAATCGACGTGGTACTCCACCCCGGCCGCACCGAAGCCGCACCCCGCATAATATTCAGGGCGATCGGTCCAGAGAACCGCGAGCGGCACTTCGCTGGCGGCGATGCGCTCCAGCGCAAACCGCTGCAGCCGACTGCTGATTCCCCTACCACGCCATCGGGCAGTGGTCACGACCGACCCGATCCCCGCCACCGAAATGATGCCGCACGAGGTTGTGAACGGCCGGATCAAGCAGGCCAGACAGCCGACGACTTCTTTCCCTTCAATCGCGACGAACTGCCAGTCGCGGTTTTCCGATGCGAGGACCAGTGGGAAGTCATCCCACGCACATGTCGCGGTGACGTCCGTTCTGATCTCCGCGTCGACGAGGGCGAGCATTGCCGCGTGCTGGGCAAGGGAGGCTGTACGAATCTCCAACATCGACTTCCGATCTGTACTGAGCGTGGTGCCGTTGGCCACGTCGCGGCGCCGGAGCGAGAGCCATGCCAGTCATTCTCCCGGCTGCGCCGCGACGATCAACTGTTTTCCGCGAACCCGGTTTGTCCATGACTGGCCGTGACGAACCGGCGCCGGACAATGCATCAGCCGCCTACGTACGAACAATCGCTGCTAAAGGCGTTGTTACTCCGACCGATGCCGGAACTGGAATGCGCCGGATCCCGCGTGCGGCATCGTCTGCGAACGCCGTGGTCCAAACAGTAGTGCGGCTGAGCCGTCACGCGCACCAAAAGGGCAAGGATGCCCGCCACAGTTTCAAGGAGGAAGACATGGGACTCCGTATCAACACCAACGTTGCATCGTTGAACACAATCCGACACCTCTATAACACGACCGTCCGTTACCACAAGTCGCTGGAGAAACTCTCCAGTGGCCTGCGGATCAACCGCGCTGGTGACGACGCGGCCGGTCTAGCCATCTCCGAGCGGTTGAAGTCGGACATCCGGGCGCTGAATCAAGCGGCACGTAACGCCGGCGACGGCATCTCACTGGTCCAGACCGCCGAGGGTGCCCTGGACGAGGTCCACAACATCATGCTGCGCCTGCGCGAGTTGGCCGAGCAGTCGATGAACGGTACCCTGTCCGACACCGAGCGCGGTTACCTCGACGCCGAATACCAGGATCTACTCCTGGAGATCACCCGCATCGCCGACACCACGACCTTCGGCGGCGTGAACCTGCTCAACTCCGGTTTACCCATCGCCATCCAGGTCGGCATCGGCACGACGCCTCAGGATCAGGTCGTGGTGAACCTTCCGGTCGGGATGGACGCC
>JAUVBS010000300.1 GCA_030591105.1 bacterium
AAAGACGAGTAGATCGAGACAGATCACACGCTTGCCGGCCGGATCCGCCAGGAAATAGCTCCAGAATGGTCCGCCACCCGCGAAAACCGTGCTCGTCCAGGCGCCCTCGAGCTTGACGCAGTCGTTGCGCCCGAGCTGTCCAGCGGTCCAGGCGAGGGTCTGCGGCGCGAGTTCGTTGTTGTGGAGCACCTCCCCCATCCGGATGCGCGCGGCGAGCAGGAATTCCCGGTCCTGCAACGCGGCTACCGGATCATCGCTAGCGGTCCATGAGATCGAGATGCCCCGTGACGGGTCGTTTCGCATCAGTTCGAGACCGGGAAAGCCATCCGGTTCGCGTTGATTTTCCCGGAATTCGCGGGGGATTTCGATGAAAATGCCAAACCGTTGCCAGTAGTCGCTGGTCAAATCTCCGGCCAGGCCGCCCTGGCGAAACCGCCGTTGTAGCCGCCAGCGGTTCTTCTCTTCGATGATGGTGCGCACTCTTACCGCGTTGCCGCGCAAAATCGAGATCAGGCTGTTACGATCTCGAGAAGCCACAACCAGGGCGAATTGGTACGTGGCAAATGGATCGTCTAGTTGAGCCAGACCGCCACCACTACTGGCCATTCGCTCGTAAGTTTCCGGTTGGAGCATGCGCTGGACCTGTTTCTCCACCTTTCCGCCATCACCGATATGTAGGATCATGACGATGTTCTTGTAGCCTTTGGCGATGCCCAGCTTATCCGGACCAAAGACATCGATCGTAAAACGCGGCTCGGTATTGATTACAAACGTGAACTCGTCGTTGAACTCCGTCAGAAACCCATCGACGGCCGGTCGCAAAGAAGGATCCGAAAGAACGACCGCCACGTCCCCGTAGGACCCGGCGGCCATCAAAATACCTTGCTCGCGGTCGATGCCGCACCCGATCTCGAAAGCGGCGAGGCTTACTAACAGTACCAGAGCGGCGGTGATCCGTTTCAAGCGCACGCTCCCAGTAAATGGAGTTAGCCCGCGACGACTCTATTGTGCCCTCTCTAGATCTAGGTGATCCTCCCCGGCCGTGTCAAGCTGCGCCTTGAAAGTTTGCAACTGCCGCTGGTAATGCCGGACCATTGTATCCAAGCGTTCGTTCTGGATGCGTAGCGCGTTGATGGTCTGTAGATCGGATACCGACCGGCCGGACCAACCGGAGAGAAACTGTCCGCTCGTACCGGTACGACCGGTACCATCACCGGTAACTGGCCGCTGCCAGCCAGCGGAACGATCGGCATGTCGCGAGAGCGATCGGCGATCGCTCGGTATCAATCCGGTGACGCGACCGCTATTCTGCTCACCGCTCGCCACCGGTACCAGATACTCGAAATCAGATTCGGTGCGGCTATCACCGGCAAGCGGTAGCGGTATCTCTCCCCCGGGCCACGCGAACAGCGCAACGGTCAATACGGCCGCGAGGCCAACCGCACCGGCCACGCCGAAATGGCGCCACCACCCCGCGATCCGGCCAGAGGGTTCCAACCAGGGCGCCGGAGCAAGACGGGCTGCCTCTTCGAGGGTTCGATTCAATCTGAGGCGAAGACGCCACTCGAAGCTGTCCGATAGCTGCGATTCGGTGGCTTTGAGAATCCGGTGGCCGGTCACTAGATCATCGCGATAAGCCCGGCACTCACTGCAGGCATCGAGGTGATGTTCCAGTGCTATGACCCGGTCGTGAGGCAGTTGATCGTCCAGGTCCAGACTCAGCCACTGACGTGCTTTCCCGCATCGCATCGGTCGCTCCTCCATCACTCCTGATCGCGGTCCTGCTGGGCTCGTGCTTCGAGCCTCTCGAGATCCGCAAGCAGACTCTCGTTTTTCAACATCGGTTTGATCAGCTGGCGAAATTTGTTCCGCGCCCGGTTGATCCGCGAACGTACCGTCCCGAGCTTCAACCCGGTCACCTGCTGAATCTCTTCGTAGGTCAATTCTTCCACTTCGCGCAACAAGAACGGGATCCGGTACTTCTCCGGAATCTTACTCGTCGCTTGCGCGATCAGATCGCCCAGCTCCTCGCCCTCGATGCCACGCGAAGGGTCGGCAGTCGGATCGGGCGGGTCGATAATCGCTTCGTTCTCTTCCGGCGCCGGATTGAGGCTCAGCAGCCGAGGCCGCCGCGATCGCTTGCGCATGGTGTTGCGGACGAGATTGGTCGCTATCGTGAAGATCCAGGTGGAGAAGCGGGCAATCTCGCGATACTTCTCCGCGTGGATGAATACACGGATCAGCGTCTCCTGCGTCAGCTCGTCCGCCGTGGTCGGATCCTTGACCATCCGCAGGATGAAGCTGTAAAGCCGACCTTTGTACCGAGCGACGATCTCATCGAACGCCCGGCGGTCGCCCTCTTGGACCTTGACGATCAGATCCTCGTCACGCAGCGCTTGCAAACCCACGCCGCTCAAGCGGTCCTTCGCGTCGTACTGATTGTCCCGCGAGAGATTCATCAGCTGCCGATCCTTCTCATCCTTCGGGTCACTGCGGCCTACGGTCTGTCGCCATCATTTCAACAAGCATACCACGGGCCAGGTTCCAGGTATTCTCCAGCGGCGCCGGCTAGAGGAGGCCGTCGCGATGGGTCCTGATGCTCAATATACGCGGTAACACGACTCCCGTCAGCGGTCGAGGATTTGCTCGAGAGGCCAGATAGGTAGGAAGGTTTCCACAGGAGGATAGAGAACGGTTTCGGCTACCAGCGACCAAAGGTAAAGGGTCCCGGCGCGGCGCACGGAACGAACCGCAAGTTGCGGCCGCGCACCGGCGTCCGCCGGGGTGACCCAGGCCAGCGTGACACCTTCGGCCAGACCACCGCGGCCGCGGCCGCGCGCGACCAGATCGCGTCGCCAGCGCGTCTCGGTCTGGGCCGCCGACGGCCCGGCCGACTCGCGGCCGGCATCGGCCAGCCACAGGTCGCCACCGAGTTGCAGCAGCGGCTTCTGCGCTCGGTGCCGTTCTGGGGCGGTGGCCCGCCAACGGCGCAGGTTCGGCTGGTCGTTGCGGCCCGCTTCGGCGACTGCCAGCACATCTGGATCGGCCGCTGGCGGACCTGCCGACAGCGTCGCAACAATGATCTGCAGCAGCCGGGCCAGATCGGGTGACACCGCACGCCACCGCTCACCCCAACGATTCAGCAGACCCGGCAGATCGCGTCCCGCTCTGGCGTAGGTCCAGCCGTCGCCGCGACGCATGAGCAATGCGGTCAACCGGCGGCGTTGATCGGCCTCGTCCGCTGCGTCAACGGCGTCGGGCAGCGCGAGAATCTCCAGACGCAGAGCGGTGTCGGCACCGGCGATCCAGCAGGTGACCCCGTGAGCCCTCTCGCCGAAAGCGGTAACCCGCCAGCCGGCTACTTGCAGCAAACCGGCGGTCGCAGAAGCGGCAGTCGCGGAAGCGGCGGTCGCAGCATCGCCGCAGTGCAGAATCAGTAAACCGCAGATCGCTGTCACGGCCGACAACCGCACGGCTGCAAACCAGCGTGAAGGAGCACCGCTCAGTGCGGTCGTCGCGCCGGTCGAAGTCAACGCTCTACCTCGTCTGCGAGTTCTTTGATCAGGGGCTCGAGACGCTCGGCGTCACCGCCGGCGACGAGCGAGCGACGGAGCATGGCGAGCGCTTCCGTGGGTTGCCCGCTAGCTTTCAACACCAACCCCAGATGCTCGAGAATCACCGGATCA
>JAUVBS010000023.1 GCA_030591105.1 bacterium
CTCGCGCTGGAGAAGCTGCTCGATAACGCCGTCAGGCACAATTGGAGCGGCGGTACTCTCCGTATCGCCGAGGCGGCGGAGATCCCCGGTGCCGGAGACGTACGCACGCTGGTCGGGGCCGAGCAGATCAAGCGGTTGATCGACCAACCGGAATTCCGGAACTGGCAGCACGAAGAGATCCACTGGCGAATCGTCGAGATCTTCAATACCGGTCCGGCGATTCCGGCCCACCGGCAGGAGGCATTGTTTGGCAAGTTCGAGCTGGTCGAGACCATCGAGAACCACCACCGAGGGTCGGGGCTGAGCCTGTCGATCGCTCGAACCGTGATCGAATTGCACGGCGGAGAGATTTTCCTGTCCAGCCAAGATGACGTCGGTAATTCGTTCTACCTGGTGGTACCGACACTGCACGGCTCGGCCGCATCGACGACGTCCGTACCGCAGGAGATAGAGGCGGGAGAGAGCGAGCCGGGAGAGAGCGAGTCGAGCGCGAGCGAGTCGGAGGTCGGCGAATCGGTCGGTCTACGGCACCAGGAGTCCGACGGTATCGTCGGCACTGCCGGGGACGAAGAGGTCGATCTGGTCGCTGAGCGCACTCCGGTCGAGGTTGAACTCTAGCAGCTTGGCACCCCCGTCGCGCGCGACCTCCGCCAGTCCGGCCGCCGGATAGACTGCACCGGCCGTTCCGATCACCAGGAACAGATCGCAACCGTGCGCCGCGGCCGCCGAACTCTGCATGACGTGCGGATCGATCCCCTCGCCGAACCAGACCACACCCGGACGCACCAAGGCGCCGCATTTTTCGCAGGTCGGCGGGATCGGTATCGGGACGCGTCGGTCATCGGTCTCATGGCCGCATCCAGTGCAGCGCACGGTCCAGATCGAACCGTGGAACTCGAGCACGTCGCTGCTGCCGGCCTGCTGGTGATAGCCATCGACGTTCTGGGTGATGACGGTGACCTGGGCGTGCTGCTCGAGTTGGGTCAAGGCGGTGTGGGCAGCATTCGGAGCCGAGTCGGCGATCAAACCGCGGCGCATGTCGTACCACCGCCAGACCAGCTCGCTATCGCGCCGGAAGGCCTCCGGCGTGGCGAGTTCCTCGGGGCGGTACTGCTGCCATAGACTGTCCTGGGCACCGCGGAAGGTGGGGATGCCGCTCGCGGCGGAGATACCCGCGCCCGACAGCACCGCCACCCGCGTTTGCGGGGTCAAACCGTCGCGGATCTCCTGGAGCTGAGCGACGATACTTTCGTCCATTTCACCCCTCCGTTGCCACCGGTGCGCTGCCTAGCCACCTCACGCCGAAGATCATCCTGCGCCGCCGCTACAATGTCAACTCGGTCCCGCGAGCGGGAGTATGCTGCGGGCGCAGACTGCGGGCGTATTGCGGGTGCTCGCTGCCGGCCATTGACCGGCGCGGTCGGGATGGCGTAACTTGCCTGTAGACGACTTGTCGAATGCAGCCCCTCGACGAAAGGTATGCTCATGATGCGGGTGATCGCACTGTTCATCGGCCTGGCCGTTGTGCTGACCGCGGGCGTCGGCTACGCGCAGCTGCGTGACGACGCCAACCTGCTGACCGGTAACATCAGCTACGTGCTCGCCAAGAGTGCGGACACCGAAGAGACCAAGGACGGCGCCGGCTTCGGTTTCATCTATGAGAAGGTCCACGACAATCGGCAGTGGTCTTTCGGCTTCGGTGTGTCCTTGCAGAAGGCGGAGGAAAGTTTCACCGAGGATAGCGTCGACTACAGATCGAACTATTCGAATTTCGATGTCTCGCTACGTATGCGGTTATTCGCCGCGCCAGAGTCGCGCTTCACTCCGTACATCGGTCTCGGTTTCGGCGTGCGGTTCTCGGGGATGTCGCTCGCCAGTGCCACCGACGACATCAACGACGGCAGTAACGGTATTTCCGTCACGGTACCGATCGGTCTGTTGTTCTTCGTGTCCGACAGCGTGTACCTCGACGCCAGCTACACCTACAACTTCCTCGGTAACAGCAAGTACATTGCGAACAACATGCAGCACTTGTTCAGCCTCGGGATCGGCGTACAGCTAGGATCCTGAGCCGGGGTCAGCTCGTTCTAGCGCGGGGTCTGCCCGCCAAACGGCGCAGTAAGGCCAGATCCTCGGCGTAAGCCTCGTCGCCGCCGGGGACTTCCAGGATCTTCAAGGCGTCGCGCAGGCGCCGGTAGCGCACGATCGTACCGAAACAGTCCACGCCGATCTCACCCGCGCCGATGCGGGCGTGCCGATCGACCCGACTGCCGCGTCCTCGTTTGCTGTCGTTCAGATGGATGACCTTCACCAAGTCGATACCGACGACCGTGTCCAGCTTGCGCAGTGTAGCGCGGACCTGATTCGGTGTGGTGAACCGATAGCCGGCCGCAAATACGTGGCAGGTGTCGATACAGATCGCCAGGCGATCCGGGTAGCGGGAGGCGGCGATGATATCGCGCAGGTGCGCGAAGCGGTGGCCCAGATTGGTTCCTTGTCCGGCCGTTGTTTCGATGCACAACAAGACCTGTTCGGTGCCGGTGACCGTTGCGGCCGCAGCTGCTTCGATGCAACGATCGATATTCGCCGCCACCGCTGCCAGACCGACCGTTTCGCCTCGTCCGAGATGCGATCCCGGGTGGAATACGAGATAGGGGATGTGCAGTCGGGCGCAACGCTGGATCTCGTCGATGAAGGCGTCGACCGAACGGGTCAGGTTGACCGGATCGGGCGAGGCGAGGTTGATCAGGTAGGAGTCGTGACTGCAGACCAACTCGGCGCTCAAGCCGTGGCGCTGCAGCTCGGTGAACCAGCGGTCGTTGACCTCGTCGGTCAGCGGCTTGCCCAGCCACTGGTTCTGATTCTTGGTGAAGATCTGCAGCGCGCTGGCCGGTAACGCCGCGGCCCGCGCCGGGGCCCGGTCCACCCCACCGGCCACCGACACGTGGGCGCCCAGCCGGTCGGTCACCGCTCTCTCGTCCGCACTCATCCAGTTGCACTCCTTGCCGCGATTCCGTGCAAATTGCACGCTGTGCTGCTCTCTACCGCGTCGCCACCGGTAGTCCGAATGGGTACCGCCGGCCGAAAAGCCGATCTCTACGCGGCCGGCGACAACCGGCCGCATATGGCGAAACCCGGCAGGAAGCTTCGCTCCGCGATGCGGAATATGCAACCGCGCCGGCGAGGTACGGCGACCGCTAGCGGCTGGCACCTCGGTTGCAGTGTCGGTCTAAAAGGCTCTCGATGGCCGAAAAACGCATGGCCAGTTCCCAACTACGAGGTGAAACGACGTGACCGGTGGAATCCGCCCCCAGATCCTCATCGTTATGATGTTTCTGTTGTTTACGACCGGCGTCGCGCTCGGCCAGACCGAAGATTTCCGTTTCCACTGGGCGGTCGGCTCCACGTACGACGCTGACGGCAACCCTCTGGCCGATGCCGTCCAGTACGACGTCTGGCTCAGGCGCGGAGCCAACGACGAGGTTCTGATCGCCACGGTCCGCGACGACACCACCTACACCCTGGCGGCGGAAGCTTTCATCGTCCAGCGTATCCGGGTCTGCGGCTACGACGAGCACGGGCGCCAATCTCCGCTCAGCGAGTGGTCGGAGCCGGTCTATTACGAGACCGGTCGTAGCGGCGAGACGGTCCCACCGGCCGGCCGGCTACGCCCCAACTATCCGAACCCCTTCAACCCCGAGACGCGGATTGTCTACGGCGTGCCCGAGGAACTGCCGTATGGCGCGCCGGTCCAGCTCGAGGTACTCGATCTGCAAGGTAAACGGATCCGCATGTTCCAGATCGACCGCACGCCCGGTTGGCACGAGGTCGCTTGGGACGGCAAGAACGACCGTGGTATTCCGCAGGCGACAGGTCTCTATCTGACGCGCTTCATCTGCGGCACGACGGTCGATGTCCGTAAGATGACGATGCTGAAATAGCACTCGCTTCAAAGCGAATTCTAGCGGCCGTCCCAGCGCTGCTTCACGAGTCGGACAAGGGAGCTCCTCCCTTGTCCGCTTTCTTTCCCCGCGTCATGCTGCTACTTTTTGGCCCGAATCTCTCACGAGTAATCCAGGCCGACCGCCGTTGAGGACCACCATGCAAAACTCTGCAGCGAAAGCTCCGTCTCTGGTCAAGCTGGGCAAGCTCGCCAACAGCAAGCAATTCGACGCCCTCGAAGATGCCTGGCCCCAGGCGGTGGCGTTCCGTGAGTACCGAGCCCAGGACCTGCTGCCGATCGCCGGGCAGGTCAGTCGCCTTGGGGATTTGCGGCGGGCCGAGGGCATGGTCGACGTGCTTCTGGACCACCTGGAGGAGCGAGATGGACCGGAGGAAGCGCTGGCCGCGGCCCGATTGGCGGCCGGCCAGATTCCGCGCGCTTCGCAACTCCGCCAGCAAATGGCGAGGCTCTATCTAAAGGCATACGGTGATTTCACCGAGCTCGAGGAGTTACTCGGTACGCTGATCGACGACAGGCGGCCGCTCGACGAAGCGGTCGCACTGGTCGATCGCTACTTGCAACGGCGCCCCGGTGCGTTCGTTATCGACCACGAATTCCTGGTTCCCGGCATCGTCGAGCGACTCGATCCGGCCAACGGCGTGCTCACGGCCCGCTTCGACGACCGCCATCAGCAGTACGGTCCCAGTACACTGAACAAGATCGAACCGCGTTCGGCCGACTATTTCCCCGCACTCGTGCTGTACGATCCGGAGCGTTTACGTGACCTCGCCGGCGCCGACGTACTCGGCTTCGTCGAGCTGGCTCTGCGTAGCGACCGCGATCGCCAGATCCGTTACCGTGACCTGAAGCAGAACGTGATCTTGCTACTCGGCGAGAAAGAGTGGAAACGCTGGTGGTCCTCCGCACGCGAAACCCTGCGTCATGCGTCTCGCGTGACCCTCTCGGGCGGTTCGCAGCCGACGATCAAGCTGTTGCGTCAAGAGGATCGTTACGAGGATCGGTTACGCCGATCGTTTCAACGGCAGCAGGACCCGGTCCGTAAACTGCAGCTGGTGCTGGGCTACCTCGACGAAACCGATCGAGCGGCCGGCGGCCGCGACGGGTACGCCGCCGACTCCGATCTACTGGTGGAATTCGGCAACGGCGCCGCCAAGGTGGCGGTTTCCGCGCTGCAAGAGGATCCGACGCTGGCGCTGGCCGGACTGGCGGTCCACGCTGCGGTCGCCGAGCGCGGCGTACCGGTGGCCCGCCCCAATCCCCGGGCCGCTGTGCAGGTGGCCGGCCGGATCACGAACCCCGCAGCTCTGGTGACGACGCTCCCCGAACCGCTGCTGCTACACACACTGACCTATCTGCACAGCGCGGTCCCGGACGAGTGGGCGGAGATCTGGGCCGGTGTACTACTGCGTGCCGGTAGGCGGCTCAGCGAGGTGATCGTCAGAACCCTGATCGAAGAAGACAAAACGGAGGAGCTGCAGCGCGCCCTGGCGCAGGCGGTCCAGCATCCGACCGGCAGTCCGGATCTGATCTGCTGGTTGTGGCGCGCCCGCCACACCGCCAGCACCGAGGCGCAGCTGGCGCGGTTTGACAGCGCCGAGCCGGCGGTTCTGGCCCGTAGCCTGCTCGGTCTGATCGCGACTTCCGGTCAGCTGTACTCGGTTTCCGGTCAAGAGCGGCACCAGAAAGCCCTCGAAGGGGGGCGAAACGCCCTGGCGTTGCAGAAAGCGCAGCCGATGAACGCGCTGCTCGCCGGTGCCGACCGCGACGTGGTGATCGAGCTGATGGGCATGATCGAGGGTAACCAGAGCCTCGGCGTGGCGTTGCGCACCCAGCTCTTGGGGCAGATCCAGGCGCGTTATCCCGAGCTGTTCGTCACCATCGACCGTCCATGGGAAGATGAGGACGCCATCTACACCACAGAGAAAGGGCTTCGCCTCCACCAGGAACAGTTCGACCAGATCATCACCAAGGACATGCCCGAGGTGGCGATCCAGATCGGCGAGGCGGCCAGTTTCGGCGATCTGAGTGAGAACGCGGAGTGGACCGCCGCTCTGGAGAAACGCGACCAGCTGGCGAGTCGGGCCAAGGGCATGGAGAACGACCTGATGCTGGCCCGTGTGATCACCGAGGAGATGGCGACGAGCGACCACGTGAACGTCGGTACCCGCGTGACCGCGCGCAATCTGGCCAACGACGCGACCGAGACCTTCGTCTTTCTCGGCCCCTGGGATACCGAAATCGAGGACGACGTGATGAACTACCGGGCTCCGTTGGCGCTGGCCTTCATGGGTAAACTTCCGGGTGAAGAGGTGGTTTACGGAGAAGACGAGCGAGAGCGGCGCTGGGAAATCATCACCGTCGAACCGGCGAAATGAACGGTGGCGGTGTGGTCAGTCGTCGATCCCGCGTGCGTAGGACGCGTAGACCGCGGCCTGGTCCTGGGGCATCACGATAACTTCCTGGATATTCACGTGGGGCGGTCGCGTGGCGCAGAACAGCACCGTCTCGGCCACATCGGCGGGCTGCAGCGGTGGGAACTGCTGGTAGACCGAGTCGGCCCGTTCGTGATCACCGCCGAAGCGCACCAGACTGAACTCGGTCTCGACCATGCCCGGGTCGACCGTCGAGCAGCGGACCCGTGTCCCGAGTAAGTCGATACGCAACCCCTGACCGATGGCCGCCACCGCGAATTTGGTCGCGCAGTAGACGCTGCCTCCGGCGTACACCTGATGACCGGAAATGCTGCCGATATTGATCACGTGGCCACGATCGCGCGCGACCATACCGGGCAGCACGGCGCGGGTGACCCACAGGAGCCCCTTGACGTTGGTGTCGATCATCTCTTCCCAGTCCGACGGCGATCCTTCCTGCACTTTTTCGAGGCCGCGGCTCAGGCCGGCGTTGTTGACCAGGATATCGACTTCCGCCCACTCGCCGGGCAGGCCGGCCACGGCGTCGGTGACCGCCAGGCGGTCGCGTACATCCATCTCGAGTAAGTGGGTCGTCGTGTCGTGCTGTCGTTTTAACTCGGCAGCTAACTCCCGGAGTCGGTCGGCACGGCGGGCGGCGAGGATCAGGCGTGCGCCCTCACCGGCGAAAGCGATGGCGCAGGCCCGGCCGATGCCGGCACTGGCACCGGTGATCAAGACGATCTTTTCGTGCAACATTGGTGGTATCCCTCTCGCGGTAGGCTCGTGGTCATTTCGAGCGGGTCAGCCGCTGTTCTTCCGGCAAGGCTAGCACACCGGCCCAGCCCAGACAATCCGCCCGTGTTGAGACATGTAATCTCAAATTATCATATTATCAGTTGATATTGATCCCATTATATGGGACAATATGATAAGTGGGAATGCTCACCTTCTCGATCAGAAGAGGGCTGATATGTGGACGGTCGTCCCGCGTCTGACTGCCACCGCCGTGGTTCTCGCCCTGGCCGCCCCAGCAGGGGCCGGCCCCGCGGCAGGCAGTCAACCTACCAACGGCGAGGACACCTCCCGCTCCGGTCGCCGGGTTCCGGCGGCACACCTGGCGGCGGCCGACGCGCAGGTGCGTCCGGCCGCCCAGGTCTCGTGGACTTCCCCGATCCTCACACCGATGGCCCGTGAGGTCAAGGCGGTGGTGGACTCCACTTCGTCCCTGTTGGACAGCCTCCAATGCGAGTTGACGGCGGCGGCCGCCGAGCAGGCGTACGACCTCCGCGCCGAGATCGCCCGGGTCTTGGCCGCCGCCGACCTAAGAATCCTGCAGATCCAGTGCAAGCACGCCCGGAGTCAGGGCCGCGCGGCTCTCGCACGCCAGATCGAGTTGGCCATCGCCCGGTGCGAACAGATCAAACGCCGGTAGTCCCGATACGCCGATTCTAGCCCTTGCCGATCCTCACGACCGCGCACTTGGCGCGGCGACCGTCGAAGTTCTCTGTAATCAATGCCGCCGATACGACACTCACCGACGTGAACGTTGAGAGCAACGCTTCCTCCGGGGAGCATCGACATAGATCGAAACGAGGAGTGGAACCATGAACACCCAGAATATCAGGAACGGAGTGATCGGTGGTTTGGTCGGGGGAATGGTCTTTGGCATGATGATGGCGATGATGGGGATGCTACCGATGGTTGGCAAGCTGGTGGGCGTGCCCAACGCGTTGGCAGGATGGGTGGTCCATCTCGGGATCAGCGCGGCCATCGGTGCATCCTTCGCCGTGATTTTCGGCCGGTCGGTGATCAGCATCGGCGGCGGGCTGGTACGCGGAGCACTGTACGGGAGCGTCTGGTGGGTGCTCGGTCCTCTGACCCTGATGCCGCTGATGCTCGGCATGGGTTTGGGCGCTAACTGGAACCTCGCCGCGGCGACGAATTTCCTGCCCAGTTTGATGGGCCACATGATTTTCGGAGCCGTACTCGGGGCCTCCTACGCCCGGCTGGCTCTCGGCGGCGGGCGTCGGCAGAGTGTGGCGACGAGTACGAGTCGCGTCGTGTGATCGCGGCAGGCGTGGACCGCATCTGGTGACCGCCACCGCGTATTGACCATGGCCACCGCTTCCTAATCGCGTCTTGCCCGTTCCCGGGCGAGGCGCGATCTTTTATGCTCGAACACCGACCGGCAACCCGGCCGGTCCGACATCTACACAGTCGAGACCAAGGATGTTTAGCGGTGAAAACGATCTATACGAGGGCAATCGGGATTCTCGTGGTCGGAGTGCTGACTGGGCTGACGTCGGGTTGCGGCGAACAGGTCGAGTACGAGGGGCAGCTGCAGAGCGAGGCAGAGGCGCACACCGAAGGCGCCGAAGCCGCGGCGGCCGCCGCGGCCACACCGGCGGCCGGCCCTGCCGGAGTCTTTTCCGGCGTCGTGACCGAGACCATGAACGCGGGCAGCTACACCTACGTGCTGGTCGATACCGATGCCGGACAGCGCTGGGCTGCGGGCAGCGAGATGAGCGTGAATGTCGGCGACCGCGTCACCATCGCTGACGCAATCCTGATGCGCGACTTCGCCAGCAGCAGTCTCGACCGTACCTTCGACGAGATCTGGTTCGCACAGACGATCCATGTCGGCGATGCTCCGGCGCCGGCCGCCACCGGCGGCGGATTCGATCAAAGCAGGGGTATCGGTTCGGCACACGTGGGTGTGGATCAGGAGATCGTCGTCGATATCGTGGTACCGGCCGGCGGTCGCACCGTCGCCGCGCTCTACGCGGAGAAGGAATCCCTCGCGGGTCACGAAGTCGTGGTGCGCGGGCAAGTGGTCAAGTACACGGCCGAGGTGATGGGGTCGAATTGGCTGCACATTCAGGACGGCAGCGGCGAGGGCGAGACCGCAGATCTGACGGTGACCACCGCGGCGCAGGTGGAGGTCGGTGACGTGGTTGTGGTTCGCGGCAAGCTCGCCATCGACCGCGACTTCGGCTATGGGTACCGTTATGCACTATTGATCGAGGATGCCGAGGTGACCGTGGAGTAGCCGATGCGACGTGCCATTCTGATTCTGGTCGGCGTCGTGTTGGCGTTGATCTTGGCCGAGCTGCTACTGCGCTTGACCGGATTCGGTCTGGTTTCACCCCGGCTGCAGTTCGACGTCAATACCCGCTCTGGTCTCGAACAGGGGGCGATCGTCGCCGATCGCGAGCTGTTCTGGCGTCAGGCCGACGGGACTGTTACCGGTCTCGATCGTGCTTTGAAGATGGTCCACCCCGACGATCCCGTGCCCCCGCACAGCCAACGACTGCGCATCGTCGTGCTGGGCGACTCGTGTACGCGGCTGTTCGGCAACGGCTTACCGTACTCCGCCCTGCTCGAGCAACAGCTCGGTCCCGATCGCGTCGAGGTGTACAACGCCAGTCTGCCTGGCTACACCTCGCACCAGGGGTTGGCCTGGCTACGCAAACAACTGCTCGCCTTTCGCCCCGACCTGGTGGTGGTCTACTTCGGCTGGAATGATCACTGGCGTACCACCGGCCTGACCGACCGCCAGTACGCCGCGTCCCTGAAACCGGGCAGCCTCCGTTTGTTGCATCTCTTGCGCGGTCCGGCCCACCCGCCGCCGCTGCGCGTGGCGGTATCCGAATACGCCGAAAATCTCCGCCAGATCGCCGGCGAAGCGGCCGCGTCCGGAGCGAAGAGCTTGTTTGTCCTGGCGCCCTTTCACTTCACGCAGGAAAACGTCGCGCGGCTACTCGAGAATCACTTTATCGGCGGCGGTGACGACGTGCTGCGGCTGCACCGGCAGTACCTGCGGACAGCCCGTGGCGCAGCCACCGCCACCGGCAGCGAGGTGTGCGACGCAGCGGCGGTATTCGCGTACGTCGATCGGCCGCGGCAACTGCTGCAGCGCGATGGGATTCACCTGACCGACACCGGGCACGACGCACTCGCGGTGACCCTCGCCGATCTGATCGTCCGGAAATATCTGGGTGGGGCGGTGCCGACTGCAGACAGGACTGCGCCCAACGCCTTGACGGCGGTACCGGCCCTGGCGGCCGTCGCCCGGCACGAGGCGGCTCAGGGAAAGTGGGCCGAAGCGGTCGTGACGCACCGCCGTGCGGTCGCCGCGGCACCGGCGGCGCTCGGCCCTCGTCTCGGTCTGGCTTGGCTATTGGCGACTTGCCCGGTTGATAGCGTGCGCGACGGCACCGAGGCTCTGGCGTTGCTGAAGCCGGTGGCCGATCCGGAGTCGAAACTGGTCCAGTACTTCGATGTCGCCGCGGCCGCCTCGGCCGAGGCGGGCCAGTTTGGTCAGGCCGTGGTCCAAGCGGACCGGGCGCTGGAACTGGCCGCCATGGGCCGTGCCGACGCTGCTGCAGATTCGCCGTTACTGCGCGAATTACGAACCCGCCGGTTGCTGTACGAGTCCGGTCGGCCCTACCGTCTCCCTGGCACCCCCGCCGACGGCCAATAGCCGTCCGATTTCCACGGCACCCAAGCCACCCAAGTTACCCAAGTCACCCAAGCCACGACTTACTCGATCCATCGCTGTAACCAGCCCATCACCTCTTCGTGCCACTGGATCGAATTCTGCGGTTGGAGCACCCAGTGGTTCTCGTCCGGGTAGTAGAGCAGCCGTGCCGGGACGCCGGTGCGGCGCAGGGCGGTAAATACGCTCAGGCCCTGGGTATCGACCACGCGGTAATCGAGGGCTCCGTGGACCACCAGTGTCGGTACATGCCAGTTGGCGACGTGATCGATCGGATTGTGCTCGCCGTATTTGCTGCCCGGATCATACGGTCGGCCGCCGTGCTCCCACTCCGGAAACCAGAGCTCCTCGGTATCGTAGTAGGCCATCGTTTCGTCGAGATTGCCGTCGTGGGTGACGAATGCCTTGAATTTGTCCGCGAACGGCTGGCCGTGCAGCCAGTTGATCATGTAGGCGCCGTAGCTTGCGCCCGCCGCCACGACCCGATCACCGTCCATCCAATCGTACCGCTCGAGTGCCGCGGCGAGACCCTTTTCGAGATCTTCGAGCGGACGGTCTCCCCAGTGGCCGCTGATGGCGTCGGTGAACTCCTGGCCGTAGCCCGTCGAGCCGTGGAAATCGACCGCCACGGTGGTGAACCCCGCCCCGACGTACGCCTGCGGGTTCCAGCGGTAGTGGAAGTCGTTGCCGAAGCTGCCCTGCGGTCCGCCGTGTACCAGGAAGACCACCGGCCACGTCTTGCCGCCGGGATTCGCTGCCGATCGTGCCACCATCGGTTCGAAGTCGTACGGCTTGACCACGTAGGCGTAGACCGTCTCGCCGTTCCAGCCGGTGAAGGTGAATTGCTCCGGCTCGCCCATGAGTGTGCGGGCTAACTGCGGACCGTTGAGATCGGTAATCTGCTGGAGATCCTTGCCGTTGGTCTTGATCGTATACAACTCGGTGGGCGACTGGAGGTGTTGCCGGCCAAACAGCAGGCGTTTCTTCAGCGGCTGCACGGCCGAGACGCGGCCGTCGCGGTGGATCAACTCGGTCTTGCCTTTGCGGACATCAATCTTGAAAAGC